>CAIRMS010000241.1 GCA_903879765.1 uncultured Flavobacteriales bacterium | reverse complement strand
CTCGTAATTGGCAGTATTTCCTTTATTGATATCGACAAAAAACTCGTTTCTCCCGATGGCTTTGTGCACCTAGAACAAGCAAATATATTAAGCTGTTCAGGATTGGATGCTTATTATGAATCGCGTTTGATCAACCGTTTATCCTATGCAAAAACAGATAAATGGCCGAGCAAATTGTAGAAAAACAAGAAATCGTTGTTGTTTGGTTTAAACGTGATTTGCGATTTACGGATCACGAGGCTTTGTTTCACGCCCAAAAACAAGCACTTCCGATATTATTGTTGTACTGCTTTGAACCTTCTGTCATGGAGTACCACGACAGTGATGTTCGTCATTGGCGCTTTGTTTATCAGTCTTTGCGGGAAATGAATGAGAAACTATCGGAACTTGATACACAACTGTATCTTTTTCACTCTGAAGCTCTTCCACTGTTTGAAGCACTGCAAGAATCGTACACCATTAAAACGATTTATTCTCATCAAGAGGTAGGAAACAACCTGACTTATCTGCGAGATAAATCCATACAAAAATTTTGCAAGATGCACCAAATTAAATGGAATGAGTACACCCACAATGCTGTGCAACGTGGTGGAAATTCTCGTTTGGATTGGGAAAAAAGATGGAAGTCCATCATGGAAAAAGAACCATTTTTAGTTTCTGAAACAAATTGGAACATCCTTTCTTTGGATGAAACGAAGTATGCGGAACTAAAGGGAATTTCTTTGTCAGAAGACATCACCATAGATCATTCGAGTTTTCAACCAGGAGGAGAGTCCTTTGCATGGAAATATTTGGATAGTTTTTTAAAGAAACGAAGTGTGAATTATGCCAATCACATTTCAAAACCTGCATTGAGCCGCAAAAGTTGCAGCCGTATTTCACCGTATTTGAGCTACGGAAATATCAGCATGCGAATGGTTTACCAATACACAATGCAGCATTACAAGACATCGTCGCACAAACGCGCCTTGTCCCAGTTTATTTCTCGTTTGCATTGGCACTGTCATTTTATTCAAAAATTCGAGGATGAGTGTCGGATTGAGTTTGAACCGTTTAACCGAGCATACATCGGAAAAGAAAAAACAAGAAATGATGCGTATATGGACGCTTGGCACACGGGAAAAACGGGTGTTCCCCTTGTGGATGCATGTTTACGTTGTTTGATGGAAACGGGATACATCAATTTCCGCATGCGCGCAATGTTGGTTTCCTTCTATGTGTTTAACCTCGGACAAGATTGGCGTGAATTACATTTTCTTGCACGCATGTTTTTAGATTATGAACCTGGAATCCACTACCCACAAATTCAGATGCAAGCAGGATTAACTGGAATGAACATCATTCGCATTTACAATCCAATCAAGAACTCGAAAAAGCATGATCCGGATGGAGTCTTCATTCGAACATGGGTGCCTGAACTTGCTGAAATCCCTTTGGAATTCATCCATGAACCTTGGTTATTGAGTGAGATGGAACAAACGCTTTATTCGTTCCGAATAGGAATCAATTATCCTCCACCAATCGTTGATTTGGAAGAAACCCATCGAAGTTCGAGTGAAGAGGTGTGGTCCTTCCGAAAGGAACTAGCCGTGAAAAAAGACGCCAAACGCATCTTGAAAAAACATGTCAATCCACGCAAATGAAACAACGAAAAAAGAGCGACTTACCGGAGAAAATCTGCCTAACTTGTCAGCTTCCCTTTACTTGGAGAAAGAAATGGGAGAAAGTCTGGGATGATGTAAAATACTGCAGCGATCGCTGTCGAACAACTAAAAATAACACATGAAGGCAGGACTCATTTTTCCGCATCAACTCTTTGAAGAAAATTCTTTAGTACTGAATTGCGACGTAATCTTTTTAGTGGAGGAACACTTGTACTTTCGACAATATCCTTTTCACAAAAGAAAAATCGCTTTCCACCGGAGTTCAATGAAGCAGTATGAAGCGTGGCTTTTGTTGAATGGAAAGAATGTAACATACATTTCAAGCACGGAAGAAATTTCGGATGTTCGCCTCTTGATTTCTCATGTAAAAACCCAAGGCATTTTAGAGATTTCATACGTTGACACAATAGATTTCTTGCTAGAAAAACGCATCGCTCACGCTTGTGAAACCGAAGGAATTCAGACAGCAAAATTACAGAGTCCGATGTTTTTGAATGATATTGATTCCTTAAGTTCTAAATACGGATCCAAAAAGAAATTATTTCAAGCTGATTTTTATAAGCAGCAGCGGATACAGCGAGGTGTTTTAGTCGAAGTAAATCAGTTACCAATTGGTGGAAAATGGTCCTTCGATGAGGAGAACCGTTCTAAGTTTCCAAAGAAAGGAATTGTTCCAGAGTTGAATTCTCCAAGCATGGACGATAATGACTTAGAAGCCATTTCGTATACAGAAACAAATTTCCCGTCAAATCCAGGAAAATGTGAAGGAAAGATTCATTATCCGACTACATTTCAAGGCGCAAAAGATTGGTTGCAACGCTTTTTTGAGGATCGTTTTTCGGACTTCGGCACGTACGAAGATGCCATTGTGAAAGATGAATTGGTCTTGCACCACAGCGTATTGACACCGATGCTCAACGTTGGACTTTTGACTCCTCAGTTTGTTCTGGACGAAGCCCTGAATTTTGCAGCTAAGAATGATATTCCAATGAATTCACTCGAGGGATTTGTGCGTCAAATCATGGGATGGCGAGAATTCATTCGTATGGTCTATGAACTAAAAGGAGTGAAGGAACGCACGCGAAATTATTGGGGATTTACCAGAAAGATTCCGGCTTCATTTTGGAACGGTAACACTGGGATTCCGCCGATTGACGAAACGATTAAAAAGGTTTTAGAATCTGGATATTGCCACCACATTGAACGCTTAATGGTTCTTGGGAATTTCATGTTGTTATGCGAATTTGATCCCGATGAGGTCTATGAGTGGTTTATGGTTTTCTTTATTGATGCGTATGATTGGGTAATGGTGCCGAACATCTATGGAATGAGTCAATTTGCCGATGGCGGATTAATGTCTACTAAACCATATATCAGCGGAAGTAATTATTTAATGAAAATGGGTAATTTCGAAAAAGGAGCTTGGCAAGCCACTTGGGATGGACTTTTTTGGCATTTCATGGATAAACAACGGACCTTCTTTTTATCGAATCCACGTTTGGGAATGTTGATTCATATGTTTGATAAAATGCCCGTGGAAAAACGCGAAGTACATTTGATCAACGCACAAAACTATTTTGAATCCTTGGATGTCAATTAAATTAACGAGCATGAATACACAAGAACGCATCAATGAACTTATTGAGCAATTAGCACTTCTTCCACATCCCGAAGGAGGATACTATAAAGAAACGTATCGTAGTGTAGAAACATTGGATGGAGAACAAGCCCTGATGACGTCTATCTTGTTTTTACTTACCTCCGAAAATTCTTCCAATTTTCACCGCATTCAAAGCGATGAACATTGGTATTTTCATGAAGGAAGTCCATTAACCGTTCATGTGATTGGTGAAAGTGGTCATGAGCAAAAACTTTTAGGTCTCGATTTGTCTGCGGGACAAAGTCCATATCATTTGGTGAAAAAACAAGACATATTTGGCAGTGAAGTACAAGGTGAAGACGGCTATTGCCTTGTTTCTTGTGCGGTTGCTCCGGGTTTTATGTTCCGTGATTTTGAATTGTTTTCAAGACAATATTTATTGGATCAATATCCACAACATGAGGAGATTATTTGTCGCTTAACAAAAGAGCAGCCGTCCTTGCAATAAAAAACGGATTCAAGAGATTCGCTTTGTTATAATGAAGCGCTTCACCAGTTACTGCGTGAACAACGGATCCACCTAGCGCTTCTAAAATGGCTTGTCCCGCAGCAATGTCCCATTCCATGGTTGGTGCAAAACGCGGATAAATATCAGCTGTTCCCAATGCTAAATCGAAAAACTTCAAGGCAGATCCCATTTGGGTAAATTCGATTTCCGAAGAAATGGATTTAAGCGATTCGATGATTTGAAGAACAGAACCGGAATGATGGCTTCTTGACCCAATGAGAACAATGGGATTGTTGTGTTTTTCAGGTATGGAAAGTTTTTCCCAAGAGTAAAAATCATGTACATCGTCGAATGAAAAAATGTAGACACCGGTTTCTTCTGATCCAACAATAATTTCACGTCGAACGGGTGATGCAATCAGTCCAAAATGTGCTTTGCCATCCTTGATTAATGCGATATTTACTGCGAATTCTCCATTTTTTTTGATGAATTCCTTTGTGCCATCTAATGGATCCACACACCAGCATTCTGTCCAAGTTGCCCGTTCTTCGAATTGCATCTTCTCTGTTTCTTCTCCGGTAATTGGTATGCCAAAGGGACGTAAAAAGGTGTCAATGATATCCGATGAGGCAAGATCCGCTTGTGTTAAAGGAGAGCCATCTGCTTTGATGATTTCTTCAAAATCGTTTTGATAAATCTGCATAATCGCTTCCGAAGCAGCGATGCTCGCATGAATGGCGGCGGTATATTTTTCGTGAAAAGGATTCAATCAAAGTGCATTTCAGGAACAACATCAGGCACAACAAGCTCACCTTCCGTTTTTGATATGATTTCCTCTACACTTACTCCAGGCGCGCGTTCGATTAAGTGGAATTTACCATCTTTGATTTCTAAAACGGCCAATTCAGTCACGACTTTCTTCACACAGCCAACACCAGTTAATGGTAAGGTACATGCTTTAAGGATTTTTGATTCTCCTGCTTTGTTACTGTGCATCATGGCCACGATAATGTTTTCTGCAGACGCAACAAGGTCCATTGCTCCACCCATTCCTTTCACCATTTTCCCAGGGATTTTCCAATTGGCGATGTCGCCGTTTTGAGAAACTTCCATGGCTCCAAGAACCGTTAACTGAACGTGTTGTCCACGAATCATGGCAAATGAAGTTGCGGAGTCAAAGAAAGAAGCACCAGGAACAGTTGTAATGGTTTGTTTTCCGGCATTGATTAGGTCGGCATCTTCTTCTCCATCAAAGGGAAAAGGCCCCATCCCTAAAATGCCATTTTCTGATTGAAATTCTACTTCAATACCTTTAGGAATATAGTTAGCAACAAGCGTAGGAATTCCAATGCCTAAGTTGACGTACCATCCGTTTTTTAATTCTTGTGCAATGCGTTGTGCAATGCCATTTTTGTCGAGTGCCATATCGTCTGTGCTTAATCGTTCTTTCTAACTGTTCGTTGCTCGATTCTTTTCTCGAATTTTTCTCCTTGGAAGATGCGTTGAACGAAAATCCCAGGTGTATGTATGTGATTGGGGTCTAGTGTTCCAGCTGGAACGAGTTCCTCTACTTCTGCGACAGTGATCTTTCCAGCCATAGCCATCATTGGATTAAAGTTGCGAGCCGCCGCCTTAAAAATGAGGTTTCCTTCCGTGTCTCCTTTCCATGCTTTCACAATCGCAAAGTCTGCGGTTAATGCACTTTCAAGGATGTGTGGTTTGCCGTTAAATACGCGCACCTCTTTTCCTTCAGCTACTTCCGTTCCGTATCCTGCGGGCGTGAAAAATGCAGGGATTCCAGCACCTCCAGCACGACATCGTTCGGCTAAACTTCCCTGAGGAATTAAGTCTACTTCCAATTCTCCACTGAGCATTTGTCGCTCAAATTCATCGTTTTCACCGACATAGGAACTGATCATTTTCTTTACTTGCTTCGCTTGTAACATGAGTCCGATACCAAAATCATCAACTCCGGCATTATTGCTAATGCAAGTGAGGTTTTTAGTTCCTAATTTCACTAATTGTCCAATTGAATTTTCCGGAATACCACAAAGACCAAATCCACCTAACATGAGCGTCATTCCATCTTGAATACCAAATAACGCTTCTTCCACGTTTTTTACAACTTTGTTCATAGTTTAAAATTCAAATGGTACTTCAGACTCATCGACAGTTTCTGGTTGAGGCGCATCCACACAATCGTATGCAGTGGCATCATAATCATCAGGAGGAAGAAAATCACGCGTAGATAAACCAATCGGATCCTTATAAACGCGTTGCATATAATATCCATAAATTGGCAAGGCCATGCGTGCACCTTGTCCCCAATTCATGCTTTGAAATCGTACAGCTCTATCTTCTGCTCCAACCCACACACCCGTTACAAGACTCGGGGTAATGCCAATAAACCATCCGTCTGAGTTATTTTGAGTCGTTCCAGTTTTTCCAGCAGTAGGTGCCGAAATGCCTCCCCAACTTCTTCCACTGCGTAAACTTGCTCCCGTTCCACTTTGAATAACGCCTTTCATCATTTTTAAAATTTCGTACGCTACAGTGGAATTTAATGCTTGTTCACGGTACTCTGTAGCACTATAGATTACTTTTCCGTTGCGGTCCGTAATACGCTCAATAGTCGTAGGTCGAACATAGATTCCATTATTTGGAAAGATACATTGTGCCGCAACCAATTGGTACAAAGAAAGGTCCATACTTCCTAAGCACATAGAAGGCACGACATCGTTTTTATTCAATTCAATTTCAGTTTTTCGCAGTAATTTTTCAATTTGAAACGGTCCACCAATTTTTTGAACTGGATTGAAAGCCCCCATTCGCGCCATTACAGCCACTGTGGTTGGATTAGATGATTGTGCTAATCCATCTTTTACAGATCCCGCGGGAGTTCCTTGTGGACAATACTGTCCAACTACTTTATTTTGATCATTCACTAAATCAACACAATATTCTCCAGCTGAAAATGTCGTGCAAGGGTTTACTACTTTCATAGATAATGCCGCAGCGTATACAAATGGTTTTATCGTTGATCCAACCTGACGTTTTCCTTGACGGACGTGATCGTATCCGAAGTGTTTGAAATTTACACCACCTACCCAAGCTCTAACGAAACCAGAGGATGGATCAATGGAAAGAAGTCCAGCGTGTAAAAATGCTTTGTAATAACGAATGGAATCATTCGGTGTCATGGTCGTATCTTTTTCACCTTTCCATGAGAAAACGGTCATTAAAGTGGGGGTGTCGAAACTTTTTCGTATTTCTTCATCTGAATAACCTGCAAGTGTCATGTTTTGAAAACGTCCAGATGAGGTACGTGCTGACTCCATAATTTGGTTAACCATTTTTGTTTCAATGGAATTCGCAAATGGAAAATTCTTCAATCGACGGTTATTGATATCAAATTGTGGTTGTAAATCCTCTCTCAAGTGACGTGCGACTGCGTATTCTGCATGTCGTTGTAAGGAAGGATTCAAGGTAGTATAGATTTTTAATCCATCGTTATAAATGTCAAATGGCTCTCCATCTTCATTCACGTATTTGAAGGTGCCGTCTTCATTTTTCGTTTGAAGAATTTGAGTGACTTCTTTCCTTAAGGACTCACGGAAGTACGGTGCCATTCCTTCTTTGTGATCTAGGGATTTATAGGTAATCACAATCGGAAGATTTTTCAATCGATCATATTCTTCTTGCGTTATTTTATTTTTAATTCCTTCATTTTCAGATTTGCTATTTTTCAGCCATTGAAATAAAACTTGATTTCTTCTTTCGTGCGCTCTCAGGGAGTCTTCTGCACGTATCTCAGCCATTTGCGCTGATGTGACTTGTTCTGGAGCAATGCCTGCACGCTCAGCAGCTTTGTTTCTGTAGTTTTTTATCTTGAATTTATATGGGTTAAATAAATCCGGATTTTTACACATTCCAACGAGTACAGCAGCTTCAATTTTGGAAAGTTCTTTTGGTCGTTTGTTGAAATAAACACGCGAGGCATTTTCAATTCCTACTGCATTATAGAGGAAGTCGAATTGGTTTAAATACATCGTAATGATTTCTTCTTTTGTAAAGCGTTCTTCCAATCGCTTTGCAATGATATTTTCGCGTGCTTTTTCATTTAAACGTCGAAATTTACCGAATATCCCACCTACCGGAAGATCGAAGCTTTCACCATTATTCCTAGCTAATTCAGCTAATTGACGTTGTCTTAATGTGTAAATTAGTTTTGCTAGCTGTTGGGTAATTGTAGAAGCCCCACCTTTTCTTCCTAGACTGGCAAACGATCGAACGAGTCCTTTAAAATCGACACCTGAGTGGCTATAAAATCGTTCATCCTCCGTTGAGATTAATGCATCAAAAACGTAAGGTGAAATTTCGCGGTATTTAACACTTGTGCGATTCACAGACCAAAATCTTCCAATCACGGTATCCTCTTTGACGCTTTTTTTCGCGATAATCAAAGATGCTTGTAATTCCGGTGGATTATCTAAACTCACTACTGAAGGTAAGGATTCCTCCGATTGCAAGAGCAATAATGCTGTAACAAGAATAAAAGGGATTAATGAAATACCCCAAAAAATTTTAGTGTACTTTTTAGATTCTTCTTCGGTCATTTTAATTTCCTTATTTTTCATTACTCTAAATTAGCGACAATTATCTTAATACATCTTTTCGTTGACTATCTAATTTTAATAGGATAAACATCATCATACAAAAAGACATCATGGAGGATCCTCCATAGCTAAAAAACGGTAAGGGAATTCCAATTACGGGTGCAAAACCAATGTTCATTCCGATATTGATAGCGAAGTGATAAAATAAAATCATCCCAACACAATAGGCGTATACTCGATTGAATATGGATCGTTGTCGCTCTGCAATGAGAATAATGCGAATCAGCATGAAAAGGTAGAGTCCAAATAAGAAAAGGATTCCGACAAAGCCCCATTCCTCTGCAAACGGACAAAAAATGAAATCGGTTTCACTTTCGGGAACATGGTTACTTTCTACACTTGATACCGATGCCTTATTATAACCTTTACCAAGTAAACCTCCTGATCCTACTGCAGCCATTGCACGATTTCGGTTGTAATCTTTCCCATTCGGATCCTCGCGTAATCCTAGGAACAATTCAATTCTGTCCTTTTGGTGCGTCGCAAGACTATTAAATCCATTATCAACAATAAAGGATAGGCTACTCGTTAGAATAAATCCAAGTATGATAATCACTGTTCCTCTTGTTCGCTCTCTTTTCGCGGAAAAACGTTGTAAAAATAAGATTGCGAGTATAGAGAAAATCAAAAGGGTAGATATGACACCAATTGAACCCGAAACAGGAAATGGTAAAAAGAAAAAGTCTAATTGTACGGAGTTTAATAACAGTGTAATGACACTAATAAAAATCATCACAAAGAGAATCGGAATGAAGTGACTGCCAACCCATGTTTCCTTGAATCGAACACCCGGAATACTATTGACAAAACTCAATATGATGGGGTCAAACGTGAGTCCTTCGCGGTACATCACAAATAGGAAAGAAGTAAAAACAACGAATGTCCCAGCATCTGGTTGAAGTAAAATCAGGACCATTGGAACAAGTAAGATCGCACTTGCCGTCATGACACTACTGATGTTTTGTTGCTTGACACTAATTTCACTAATGTACTTTGCTAATAAAAGCGCGGTTGATATTTTAGCGAATTCCGCAGGCTGAATACCCATTGTTCCAATTCCGATCCACGCTCGGGCACCGTGAACGGCAGGCATAAACAATACGATTACAAGTAGTAACAAGGTGAATCCATATATGGGAAAGGCAAAACGCCTATAGATATCAGAGTCAATTAAAAAAACAATAATTCCTAAAAATAAAGAAACGACAATCCAAATGAGTTGTTTACCATACATCATCGAAACATCATAGATGGCAGGATGTAAATCATCGTATGCAACCGAATATAGCGTAGCCATACCCGCAACTAACATCACTATGAATGTGATGAATAAGGGCCAGTCTAAGTGTTCAAATAAGCTTTCTTCCTTTCTCATTCTCCTGGGCTTGCAATGTAAGCTAATTTAGCATCAATAATGCGCTTCTCTTTTTCCTTATCTAAAACCTTGCGTTTGATGTATTTTTCAATCATGAGGCTTGCAATTGGCGCTGCCCATGTACCACCAAATCCGGCATTCTCAACGAAAACGGCTATGGCAATTTTTGGATTATCCATCGGAGCAAAAGCAATGAATACGGAGTGATCTTCTCCATGTGGATTTTGCACCGTACCGGTTTTCCCACAAATTAAAATATTTTCAAGTCGTGCCATACTCGCCGTACCACCGCTTTCATTCACCACTCGTCGCATTCCTTCAATTACTGGAGAAAAGTAACGCGAGTTCACCATTGTCCGTTTTTTCGTTCGGTAAATGGCTAATGGTCCTTTTCTACCAATCGACTTCACAAAGTGAGGGACGTAATACCATCCTTTGTTCGCAATGATAGCCGCAATATTGGCCATGTGTAACGGCGTTAGTTTCACTTCTCCTTGTCCAATGGAAATAGATCTAATCGTTGAGAAAGCCCATTGATGATGACCATACCACTTGTCATAATATTTAGCATCAGGGATCAATCCGGGACGCTGACCAGAAATATCAGCATCTAACGTATGTCCTAATCCGAAACTATTCATGTAGCGATGCCATTTATTAAGACCATATTCAGCATCAGCAAAAGTTCCTTTTTTCTTTCCTTGTTGAATGATGCGGCGAACGACTGCGTAATAGTAAGGATTACACGAATATTGAACTGCTTCGGCCACATTACGAGCGGATGGATGATTGTGACAACCTACCATGCTTTTATCGCAGGGAAATCCTGAGTGTTCTGTAATAACCTCTTCCTGCATTCCAATTAAGGATTGAACTAACTTGAAAATGGATCCAGGCGGATATTCAGCTTGTAAGGGCCGAGGAAACAATGGCATGTTTTTATTTAACGCGAGTTTTGGATAGTTTTCGCTTATATTTCGTCTTCCAACCAACATATTAGGATCGTATGATGGAGCAGACACCATGGCTAATATTTCACCAGTAGAAGGCTCAATAGCAACAATACATCCTTTTTTGTTTTTCATTAATTTCTCACCGTAGGACTGAATAATCATGTCCATACCCAATTTTAATGGTTCAGCTTGACGAGCTGTAGTATCGTATTTTCCGTCTGCAAATGGTTCAATCGCGTTGTTCAAAGCGGAGGTAACGATGTATTTGATTCCTTTTCTACCGCGTAGATCTCGCTCATAGAATTTCTCGATTCCAGAACGCCCAATATTATCTCCGG
>CAIRMS010000240.1 GCA_903879765.1 uncultured Flavobacteriales bacterium | reverse complement strand
TTTTTTGGGGAGAATATGTTACGCTGGATTGAAAATGCAGCGGTTCGATTTTCTACAGGATACCAAATATTGTGGTGCGGATATTTTCGATTTAACTGTCTTATTACTTGCTTTTAGCAATTTAGAAATAATTTAGTTTTAAAAGAATTAGGTAAAGTTGTCCTTCAATTTTTGTAGATTTTATAAAAGCCTTACTTTTGCTCAAAACTATCAAGAATGATCTTCAGATTCAGCTATTTCCTACTCTTTTTTGTGTCCATATCGACACAATTCATAAGAGCCCAGGTTCCCATTTCATCCTTTCAGTCGAATCCTTCATTGAATTCGGGTGTGATTACGATTTGTCAGGGACAATTTATCACGTTTATTAATTCTTCCGCTAATGTTTTGCCAGGCGCAACGTACAGTTGGACTTTTGGCACTGGTGCAACTCCTGTTTCTTCGAATTTGGTTGGACCTCATACTGTTCAATACAACGTAGCAACAGCGGCAACAACGGTTTCGCTCACAGTTACGAATCCAAATGGACAATCAAACACACTTAGTCGAACAATTGTGGTAAACCCTTCGCCTGTTTCTAACTTGGTGTTAGCGAATACGGGCGCAAGTTTTGGAACGAATACCGTTAATGGCATTACCTTGTTTAAACGTTGTGTTAGTTTAAATACAACAAGCACCACGTTCCTTTGGAATGTTGCTGCTATTCCAGGAACGACGCAGACTTTCAACTGGGGAGATGCTAGTCCAAATGGGACGCAAGCGAACATAGTTGCCGGACAAATTTCACATACCTATGGACTTGGCGCTTTTACCTTAACACATACCTTAACAAGTGCTGCTGGATGTCAGACCGTTAAACAATATTACATCTTCAACGGTGACTCCCCTACGATTAACGTAGCAGGTTCTGGTCAAACAACGTGTTTGCCTTCGCCTTATGAAATTGATATTCTTTCCAATAACATTCCAGGAACACAGTATACCGTATCTTTTACGGATGGAACGCCGTCAAGTGTTTTCTCCACAATTAATGACACAACGATATCACACATCTTTAATACATCCTCTTGTGGACAATCCTATCCTGTAGGGCCGATCACCATTAACAACGCATTTTCATCGACAATTGTCGCGCAGAACGCTTGTGGAACGACGTTTGCAACGGTGGGTCCAATTACGATTTCAACTGGATCAGATGCACAATTCACTTATTCTCCAGCATCTCCAATTTGTGTGAATGAGGATGTGAGTTTTTCGAATACAAGTTCATCCGGTGAGTCGGTGAGTAACAATGGCTGTACAAATGCATATGGTCATTATTGGTCCATTCAAGAAACAACAGGTTACACGGTTCCTTTTGGATCACTAGGTTCGAATAATGGAAACATCAATAGCAATTACGATTACACCACATGGACGAACGGGACAGACAGTTTGGTGATCAATTTCAATGTTCCAGGTGTTTATCATGTGTGGATGTATACAGGAAATACCTGTGGAATGGATTCGATCATGCAATTAGTAACAATCAATCCAACAGGAACGGTACTAGCGACTCCGCTCGTTCAAACCATTTGTTCAGGTGAATTTTTCAATCCGATTCTGTTTACTTCAACAGTGCCTGGATATACAGTTACTTGGAATTTAGATGATACGACAAATGTTACTGGATTTAACGTTTCAACAGGAAGTGGCATCACCAATACAACGGTTACCCCGATGATGTTGACCAATTCGTCCAATACAGTTGGAGTTGTTGAACTATCAGCTGGTGTTGGATGTACCAATTCCGCTCCAACGATTGTTACGATCAACGTGAATCCAGTTGGAAACGTTGAGGCGGATCCAAGTCAAGATTACGTTTGCAGTGGAAACAATACAACGATTCAACTTTCAAGTAACCTACAAAATGCCACGTTCACTTGGGTGGCAAATGCTCCAGCAACCATCACTGGTGAGTCCAACGGTTCTGGTAACACAATCAATCAAACGCTTTCGAATAGTGGCAATACATTAGACACTGTTTTTTACACGATTTTTGTTGGAGGTGTTCAATGTCCGGGTGACTCCATTGTTGTTCCGGTTGTTGTTCAACCAAACTTAGGAATTAACGCGGTACAAGATTTCACAGTTTGTCCGGGAACGATTATTAATCCGACAGATTACATCACTAGTCCGTTAGGAGCAACGTTAACATGGACCAATACCAACGCGGCAATTGGAATTCCAACATCAGGATCAGGACAGATTCCAACTTGGTCTGCAGGTTCAAATACGGGTGCAACGAACATCAGTGCAACCATCACCATGACGGCGGTATTGAATTCAATTTGTCCAAGTGTGCAAGATCAGTTTACTGTTACCATTAACCCTATCGGCACAGTTGATTTATCCACGGAAGATACCTTAATCTGTAGCGGTGAGTCCGTAGACGTTTCCTATTCGAGTAATTTGACCAACATGTCCATTGTTTGGAACAATCTTTCTCCAACAACGATTACAGGAGCGAGCAATGGTTCCGCAAACAATGGTACGGTGACAGATGTCCTAGTGAATACAGGAAATACCATTGATACAGTTATTTATTATTTCGTACCAACAGGAATTTCTTGTTTAGCTGACACGGTCTTCTTGACGGTTGCGGTTCAACCACAAATCACGATGAATCCAATTTCAGATGTTACGGTTTGTGCTGGTACGAGCATCAATCCGACGGATTATGTTACGAGTCCGGCAGGTGGTGTGATCTCCTGGTCAAATTCCAATGTCAATATTGGATTGGCGGCATCAGGAAATGGTCAAATACCAACTTGGACAGCAGGACAAAACAACACAGGTTCTTCCATTAGCGGTACAATTACTGCTACAGCTCAGTTGAATGGCTGTACGGGCGTTCAAGATGATTTTGTGGTGACAATTAATCCGTCTCCAGGATTCCAATTTACAACAATCCCATCTGGTGGATTAAGTTGTGTGTCACCAACTGCACAAATTAGTGGGGTAATTCAACCTGCCAATTGTAGTGTTTCGTGGGTCGGTCCTGGAATTGTTTCTGGAGCCCAAACGACAACAATCACCGTAAATGCACCAGGTTCGTATATTGTCACAATTACAAATCCAACAACAGGTTGTGTTAACCTAGACACGGTAATCATGGATGCGCCAAACATCGTTGAAATAACAGGTGTCGTATTGACAGATGTTCAGTGTTATGATGGAACAGATGGAGCCATTAATCTTACAACGAATCAACAAGGTTCATTGACCTATGCTTGGACACCAAATGTAGGTTCATCGAATGCCATTTCGAATTTATCCGCAGGAAGCTATTCAGTCGTGATTACGAATGAGGATCAATGTACTGCAGATACAACCTTGATCATTACAGAACCGCAGCCAATCGTAATTAATTTGGTTTCTTCTTTGATTTCACAATGTGGCGAAGCAAATGGACAACTAGATGTGTCAGTGAACGGCGGAACAGGGAGTTATTCTTATAACTGGAGTAATGGACAAAACACTCAAGATTTGTTGGCTGTCGATAAAGGGAATTACATCCTTACGGTCACAGATGCAAACAATTGTGAGCAAATTGATACGTTCGCGGTTGATTGTACACCATTGATTCCAATTATTGTTCCTCAGTTCTTGTCTCCAAATAACGACGGGAAAAACGATCAATGGATTTTTGGAAACACTTCGCAGTACCCGGAAATACAAGTTTGGGTGTATAACCGATGGGGAAACATCGTTTATCAATCCGAAGTTTACCAAGGTGACTGGAACGGCTGGTACACAGAAGGAAGACAAGTTGACGGACCACTTCCAGCGGCAACGTATTTTTACGTGATTGACACAAAGAAAAAATCACAAGATTTAATTAAAGGATACCTAGAAATTCAACCATGAGAAAGTTAATTATATTCACACTCTTATTTACGTGTATGAGTCAAATACACGTGAATGCTCAGCAGGATGCTCAATCCTCTTTGTATTTTTTCAATCCATTGAATTTCAATCCAGCGTATGCCGGAAGTAGGGGTTCTTTGAATTTTACAGCCATCAATCGCGCGCAGTGGGTTGGATGGGAAGGTGCACCACGCACACAATTTTTATCCATTCATGCGCCTATCATGAAAAAGCATTTAGGAGTTGGTGGAAATTTAAGTTACGACCGTGTAGGTTCGAGAACAAATTTCACTTTGATGGCGAATGTTGCCTATCATTTGGAGTTTAAACACAGCGATTGGAAAATGTCGATGGGACTTTCAGGAGGAATTCAATCCAGTCAATATGATTTCAATGGACTTACGGTAATTGATCCAACAGATTACAACTATACGACATCCAACCAAATGAAAGCACCGAACTTTGGGACAGGAATGTATGCCTATTCTAAAAACGCGTATGTTGGATTCTCCATTCCACGTTTGCTGCAACGTTCCCTAGATACTTTATCAAACTCAACGTTACAGCGCCATTACTTTTTGGCTGCAGGTTATGTTCATAAATATAACTCTGTATTGAACATCAAACCTTCGATGTTAATCAAATTCACGGAAAACGCGCCAGTAACAGTTGATTTCAATTTGTCAGCGCAATTGATTGATCAGTTCTGGGCTGGAATCATGTTCCGCTATCGTGAATCCATCGGGATGAATTTTTCTTATTCGCCATCTGATTCTTGGAGCTTTGGATATGCATATGATTTTCCGGTTAATCGCTTACGCGTCAATAATTGGGGAAGTCACGAACTTTACGTAGCATTCGATCTACGATCAAAACAAGCAGCATTTGTTAGTCCACGATATTTTTAACGTACACCACATGAAACGAATCATTATAGCGGCTATTTTGTCGTTTATCACACAGCTTTCTTTTGCACAAAGTTTTAAGAGAGAATATGCTGAAAAATTATCAAATCAATTCAATTACGTAGAAGCCTATCCAGTTTGGGTTGAGCTAGTGAATGAATCCATTGAATTAAATAACTTGGACATTCCGAGTCTCCGTTTTTGCATCGCTGCCGCTTTTGGTTCCGAGCAATATGTAGAAGCCTTGAAATGGTCAGATATGCTCTTAGCGAAATCAAAAGACGCTGTTGAAGCGGATGTATTGTTGCACCTTCAAATTCTTTTATTGAACAAGAAATACGATGCCATTAAACAGCAATTAACGGTGTCGGCCCCATTATTTCCAACGAGCGTGGAACTTCAAAGATGGAAATCAGACGTCGATCAGTTGCCGACCATCCTGCAACGAAAATCGGTGTATGATGTGAATCTGTTCCGAAGCGTTGAAATCGGAGAAGAATTCTCTGCAGTGCCTTTTGAGGAAGGAGTTTTACTTGTTACAACTGGACAAAACTCAGGATTTGTAAACCGTATTTATGGAAAAACAGGTCAGTTTTTCACCGATTTAGTGTATGTGAAATTGGTAGGAGGGAAGCAGACAAAAGAAGTCATTTGGAAGGACATCAAACGTACGAATCCACATGACGGACCTATTTCTTTCTCGTCGAATAACCGATATGCTTTTATCACCACAAATCAAGATGAAATTGACGAGAAGAACAAAATTAAGTACGACCGATTAGAGTTGGAAATATTTGAGAAAGAGCGTGATGAATGGATCAAAAGAGATTACTTCAAATGGAACAGCAATACCTATTCAACAGGACATGGTACAGTAGATGACACCTTGAATTTGTATTTTGTTTCCGATATGCCCGGAGGATTTGGAGGAACAGATATTTATATGTGTAAATGGAATGGTAGTGGTTACGAAGCCCCAAAAAATCTAGGTCCAAGGGTGAATTCAAGTGGAAATGAATTGTTCCCGTATGTTTCCATGGATGGTACACTGTATTTTGCGTCTAACGGTTGGTTAGGTTACGGTGGACTCGATGTCTTTACATGGGATTTCGTTTCGAATGGTCCTGAGAACATGGGTTCCCCAGTGAATTCAAATGCGGATGATTTTTCCTTCAACGTGAATGAAATAGCCGGAAAAGGATTTGTTTCCTCGAACAGAACCAATTGGAAAGATGAAGTTTTTGTGGTGAATGCAAAAATGCAGAAACGCTATGTAGATATTGAATTAAAAGATTGTCAGAACAAGCCTTTTGCACAGCAAAAGGTTACCTTGTACAAAGCAGACGGTTCTTATTGGAAAACACTTGTTTCGGATGATTTAGGTCGCATGAGTTACATTGGAGTGATTGGAGAACAATACCATTTGAGTTTTAAGGATCCAATTACACGCTTAATGGATAGTGTGACGTTTACAAATGAGTTAGATGCCTTGCAAACCATTCGCTTAGTGGCGCGGCCAAAAAATCAAAAGAGTACGCTTACTGTATTCAATGCTTCGAGAATCCCATTGGATGGCGCCTTAGTTCGTCTTTATCAAAAAGGTAAGGAAATAAAGAAACAAATCACCAAAAAAGATGGGAAAGTTTTATTCGATGGTCAAACAGTTGATTCCTTCTCCATCACGGCAATTAATTACCGAGAATACGTAATGAAAATGCCAGAAGATAAAAAGTGTGACACCCTTATTTCATTGGAATGTACCATGGGAATAAACACTGGAAATGCTTTCATCAACCTAGACCAAGTACTGTATGACTATAATAAGTGGGATTTACGTTCAGAGAGCATCATTGAACTTGACAAATTAGTGAAGTACATGAAGTCCAATGACCTGAAAGTTGAATTGTCCTCACACACCGATTCACGTGGTGAAGATGTATACAACGAGTGGCTTTCACAACAGCGTTCAAACTCATGTGTCAATTACATTATCAGCAAAGGAATTAGTTCAACACGCATCATTGCCAAAGGATACGGAGAATACCGTTTGAAGAACAAGTGCGAAAATAATGTCGAATGTACGGAAGAAGAGCACCAGCAAAATAGAAGAACAGAGTTGAGGATTATTAGTGAGTAGGGAATGTAATCAATCTTAAGAATTGTAGTCTTCTCTATTGAAAACCGCTTCTAAAAGTTTTCTAAACGTACGTTCTCTTATTTTGTCAAATCACATTGTTTGTGGTTAAACCTTTTGGTATTTCTTTTATTCTTTGATACAGCGAACTGAAAAACCACAACCCATATAGTAGGAATAAGGAAATCCTCCAGCTTTGTGTGAGTAATTATTTAGATTGTATGCAAAAGATTGATTACCATCTGAATAA
>CAIRMS010000239.1 GCA_903879765.1 uncultured Flavobacteriales bacterium | reverse complement strand
GTCGTGAATCACATAGCAAACGCTTAGGTGTGAAAATTTTTGGTGGACAAGCAGCAATCTCTGGAAACATTATTGTTCGTCAGAGAGGAACGCAACATCACCCAGGAAACAATGTTGGAATTGGAAAAGACCACACATTGTTCGCTTTAACGGATGGTTTAGTAGAATTTCGTAAGAAAAAAGACAATCGTTCATTTGTATCTGTAGTTCCATTTGAAACTGCAACTGCATAATCAACAGATGATATCATTGAAAAGACCGCAATAGCGGTCTTTTTTTTTGTCCACGAAATTGCTGTTTCTCTCATTTAGACAAATTCACTACCTTTATTCAAACAGATAACATGAACTTTACCCGAGCGCACCGTTACTTATTAAGTCTTTGTTCTGGAATCCTTCTGAGCATCTCCTTCCCCTTTACAGGAAGTATTACGCCCCTCGTTTTTATTGGCTTCGTCCCACTCTTGTTTCTGTCTGAAGATTTAGAAACAAAATCCAAAGGTGGATGGCACTTGTTCCTTCAAACGTACATCGCTTTTTTAATCTTCAATTTAGGAACGACTTGGTGGGTTGCAAACTCCTCCTTCATGGGTGCGCTTCTTGCCTTTGTCTTTAACACGTTTTTCATGTCGCTGACATTTGTCCTTTTTCATTTCGTGAAGAAAGGACTAAAGGCTAATTGGGCAATCTGGACACTCATTCCACTTTGGATCAGTTTTGAGTACTTTCATTTAAACTGGGATCTTTCCTGGCCTTGGTTAACATTAGGTAACTTTTTTAGTATACGTACATCTTGGATTCAATGGTACGAATACACTGGTGTTTTTGGAGGGAGCATATGGATTTTAGCTGTCAACATCCTCTTGTTTCTATGGATTCGCTCTGTGTGGATTCAGAAAAATAAAAAATGGAATAATTGGTTAATTAGCTCGCTATTCATGCTTGTTCTTCCAATTATTTTTAGCTGGAAACAACTACCTATTTTACCTTTTAAAGGTGCAAGACTTTACACTGTTGCCGTCGTACAACCCAATGTAGATCCATA
Organism: uncultured Flavobacteriales bacterium; assembly: GCA_903879765.1. Classification (GTDB taxonomy): domain Bacteria; phylum Bacteroidota; class Bacteroidia; order Flavobacteriales_D; family Crocinitomicaceae; genus UBA952. The sequence goes on along the minus strand of CAIRMS010000239.1, from coordinate 7,235 downwards.
CAACGAGAAGTTTGCTTTAGGAACAAGCAACGAACAACAACTTCAACGCTTTTTTAAGCTGGCCAATTCCGTTGTGGATTCCACCACTGATTTGGTTGTTGGGCCCGAAACAGCCATTAGTCAAGGATTTATCGAATCTCGTTTGCTAGGACTTCCCTTTTTCTCACAGATTCAAGCTGAGATGAAAAAATGGGGTAAGGCAGAATTGCTTATCGGAGCATCGACTGTAGAATTATTTGACACCAAACATTCTCGAGCGAGTGTATATATTCCAGGGCAAAGAATCTACTATGAAAGTTACAATAGTTCCCTGCACATTCCACAACAGGGAACACCTAGATTCATTCATAAATCCAAATTGGTTCCTGGTGTCGAAATGATTCCATTTTCTAATTTGTTCCCGTTTTTAGAGACATTAGCAATTGAAAACGGTGGGACATCCGGAACATTGGGTATCGAAAAATCGCCTCAAGTTTTTCGTGCGAAAGAAAAATTAGCTCCGATTGTTTGTTATGAATCCATTTACGGGGACTTTGTCTCGGAACAGGTCAAACAAGGCGCGCGTTTTTTAACCGTTATCACCAATGATGGTTGGTGGGGAGAGTCGCCAGGGTACAAACAACATTTTTCTTTCGCTTCTTTGCGTGCCATTGAAAATAGACGCTGGGTAATCCGAAGTGCGAATACCGGCAAAAGCGGAGTTTTTGATGAGTTTGGACGCATTCAAAAAGAAACCAAGTATTGGGAAGATGCCGCTTTTACACATTCCATTCCATTGTTGGAACGCATGACATTCTATTCCAAACACGGAGATTACATTGGCATTATCTCGGCCATTTTCTTTCTTATTATCCTTTGCACCGCTATTGTTAAGATTATATTAAGTAAAAAGAAATAGGTATCTTTGATTTAATGAAATTTATTCGCGTATCTATTTTATTCTTATGTCTTTTGTTTACTGTTGTACACAGTCAAGTGCATCATTGGGAAACGATTGTAAAAGATAATAGTTCATGGTATTATCAAGTGCCTACTGCGGCATCTTCACCCGAATGGATCAATCCTTCATTTACTGTGAATTCCTGGTTACAGGGGAATGGCGGATTTGGCTACGGGGATGGTGATGACAATACGATTATTCCTAGTTCGTCCGTTTCTGTGTATACGCGCATTGAATTTAACATTGTCAATATCAATGAAATCGTTGCGATGGCGCTCCATTTTGATTACGATGATGGTTTTGTTGCTTATTTAAACGGTACTGAGGTCGCTCGAAATGGACTTTCCGGGACGGGTCAACCCACATTCAATCAGCTGGCATCGATTTCACACGAAGCCAAACTGTATCAGAATCAACAGCCAGATCAACTCATCTTGAACCAAAACCAATTCAATGGACTTTTGGTGAATGGGACAAATGTTTTCTGTGTGGAAGTTCATAATCAACTCGCGAATTCAACAGACTTTACTTGCCGCAATTTCTTAAGTGTTGGAGTCAATAATCCAAGCATCACTTACGGACCCATTCCAAGTTGGTTTACACCACCTTTTATTTTGACCAGCTCCAATTTACCGATAGTTGTCCTTGATACTTATAACGTTGATATTCCGGATGAACCCAAAATTGACGGCACCATGGGGATAATTTTCAATGGGGATAACCAAATAAACAACATTTCTGATCCATTTAATGAATTCTATGGTCAAATCGCCATTGAAAAACGCGGTTCATCCTCGAATTCATTTCCCATGAAATCGTATGGCCTCGAAACGCGTGGACCAGATTCTGTTAATTACAACGTTTCTCTTTTCGATTGGCCGAGTGATAATGACTGGATTCTTTATGCTCCATATACAGATAAGACATTAATTAGAAACGTACTCACCTATGATCTCGGTCGTCAAATGGGGCAATATGCGCCTAGAACCAAGTTATGTGAAGTGATTCTAAACGGTTCTTACATCGGCGTCTACGTCTTGATGGAGCGCATTAAAATCAATCCAGGAAGAGTAAATGTTGATCCTTTAAACTATACCGACACCCTTAATAATGAGTTAACTGGTGGCTACATCATTAAAGTTGATAAAACGACTTCCGGTGGAGTCATTGCTTGGACATCACCCTATACAGCCCAGGCTCCAAGTACTGGCCCCATGTATTATCAAATGCATGATCCAGAGCTTGACACTTTACATCCCGATCAATTTAACTACATCAAATCCTATGTAGACAATTGGGAAACAGCATTAAAAAGTGTGAATTTCGCGGATCCACAAATTGGTTTTAGAGCTTTTTCTGATGAATTATCTTTTATTGACTTTTTCATTATGAATGAGCTGTCCAAGAATGTTGACGGGTATCGCATTTCAACTTTTTTGCATAAGAAAAGAGTCAGTGAAGGCGGTAAAATTCATGCGGGTCCACTGTGGGATTTTAATTTGGGCTGGGGAAATGCAAATTACTGTCAAGGTGGACAAACGTCCGGATGGGAAATTAATTTCAATTCAGTATGTCAAGGAAATGGCGCGAATATGAATCCATTTTGGCTCAATAGAATGTTACAAGACTCCGTATTTGCGAACAACCTAAAGTGTAGATGGATTGATTTGCGTACGAGTATTCTCAGTGATGAACGATTAATGAACTACCTAGATTCACTTGGGACAGTACTTGAGGAACCTGCTCAAAGAAATTATGATCGATGGCCGATTTTAGGTGTATACGTTTGGCCGAATAACTTTATTGGCAATACATATCAGGAAGAGCTGACTTATATGAAAAATTGGATCCTTGCTCGTACAGCTTGGATGGATGCGAACATGTTCGGAACATGCGCCTCATTATCCGTAGAAACGCCAGATAGAGCGTTAAAGATTATTCCCAATCCAACTCAGGATTTTGTTACTATTTCCGGGATGTCGACCGATGCTAACTTAGAATTGAGAGATTTTTCCGGGAAAATCATTCGAATCATCCCAATCCATCATTCACAAACCACCGTTGACCTTTCCGATTTGGCCAATGGAATTTACTTTATCACTGAATCAATCAGCGGAATTTATGCAAAAATCATTAAAAACTAAGTTAGTCTACGTTGCGGTTGGCGCAGCCATTATTTTCTTTCAATCAGCATGTGTAAAGAAAAATGTAGGTCCGGGTGGGACATCTGCCATTACTGGATCTGTTTCTGGTCAAAATTTCGAACAAGGTAAAAACGAAATCCAACACATCACGTTTACTTCAGGGTCACAACTCGAACATGGCGACTATTTCTTATTGAATGACCTCACAATCGGAGCCAATTACTATGTCTATTTCTCGAATCCAAATTGGATTTCTCCAGCGAATCCGAATCTTGAAGGAAGAACGGGATTACAAGTTGTTTTCAACTATAGTGATTCCAATGTGGATATTGCTCAAGCGGTTAAAACAAAATTAGAGTCAGTTGGAGTTTTGAACGCTAATTTATCTTTGCAACAGGACATTCTAACATTGAGCTGGAAAAGCAGAAAAAATGTAGTTGATCCAGATAACGGAACGACAAACTTTGCTGTAGATGTTTCCACTCAAGGTGAAGCGGACTTTCTACAAACTGGAGTTATAAGCATGGCTGAAAAACGTGTTTACTTGTGCTATGGGGAAAACAGCTATGCAAGTCAAGATGTTCGAACCAACCAACTCGGAGAATTTATATTTTCTGACTTACAAAAGGGCACCTACAAAGTATATGTCATAAGTATGTCGCCTCCCTACGAGGAGATGCACAAGGAGGTAGCTAAAACAGTCGTAATCACTGAGAATAAAAGCATTGTTAACGCTGGAGTACTCGGAATATTTTTTTAATGAGAAAAATTCTTTTGCCAATTCTTTTATGGAGTAGTTTTTCATTTGGTCAAACTGGCTTATGGATGGATGCTGGTATCACAAAGAAATGGAGTAAGACACAATCATCAGGAATCGGAATCGGAAATAGGCAAAATCTTGGTCTTGGATTCGATCGTCTTTACCTTGATGCCAGTCATCAAATGCAATTAATGGATGGTCTTCAAATAGAAGCGGCTTATCGTTTGGCAACAAATGAAAAGGGAGATCAATTGGTATTAGCAGGTGATCGAATTTCACAACGAATTCAACTAGGTTTTAAATTTTCCATTCTTGATGCCTTTGACATTGGACCAAAAAGACTGAACTTAAGTTGGTCGAGCGTTCAACAATGGGGATTACAAGTTGGACAGCAAACAAGTAGTATTTGGCGGAATAAACTAAGCTTGAGATACGATGTGAAAGACTTCCCTCTTAGTCCGATCCTTAGTGCAGAACATTTTTACCGTTGGAATGCGCTTATCGTTTACACGCCCTCTGAAGTTCTTATTAGTGGCGCAACAGTACAATGGCGTTATTTTGCAGGGATGGAAATAGAACTTACCAAAAAACAATCAATAAAGCTTCAAGCTGGGCTTAGACAGCGATCAAGTGGAAATCAACCCTTGCTTCGTTTATCTTACAATAAAACCTTTTAATTTTCAGGCAATAAAAAAGGGAGACCCGAAGACCTCCCCTTTCCATCAATCAACGCGTTGAATATTAATAACCTGGATTTTGTTCCAAATTTCTATTTAAAACGATATCCGCAGTTGGAATCGGGTATAAATTCACGTAAGTTGGTACTGCAACTCCAGCTACATCTCCACCTTTAAAAGGCCAAACATAATCTGCTCCTGCAAAGTATCCAAATCGGATTAAATCTGTTCTTCTTGTTGCCTCCCACTGCATTTCGCGAGCACGCTCATCAAGAATATCATCTAAAGTCAACGTAGATACATTGAAAGAAGAATTTCCATATCCTCTCTCACGGATGAAATTCACGTATTGAACAGCTGTAGCTGAATTACCCAAACGCAATTGCGCTTCAGCATACATCAAATACACATCTCCTAAACGGAATAAAGGGAAATCGATGTCCGTATGAGGTGAAACTGAATTGTTTGAGGCGCTTCCACCGGTAGATGTTTTGTTTTTAAACTTTGGATTTCCATATCCATGAGTAAACGTAGACATACTCGTGATCTCTTTTTGTTGTCCTGTTGTATAGAACATCCAACGAGAATCTTGCGTTGTGTCAGCAAATTTATCGATAAACGGCGCTGTTGCACGAAGTCCACCCCATTTGCCATTTACACCGTAATCAGCAGCAACCATACTTCCACCTAATGAAGCACAAACCAAGAAAGTAGTTCCACCCCAAGTTTGCGCGTACAATCCGTCGTAAACGATTGGGAAGATGATTTCCGGTGATGTATTGTTATCAGCTAAGAACAAGTCTTGGTAGTTGGGATCCAATATAAATGCACCAGAATTAATCACTTTCTCACAGTAAGTTGAACATTCTGAATAACGGTCATTTCCAGCACCTAAATACACTTCCGCATTCAAGTACATTTTTGCCATTAATGCATGTGCCGCAGATTTTGATGCGCGTCCGTAAGGAACAGCAGATGGATCCATCAACGTTGTTTCTACTGCTTTCAATTCATCTTCGATGTATTTGAATAAGTCCGCACGTTGAATTTGCTCTGGTTCGAAAGCACCTACACGGTCATTTTCCGTTACAAATGGTACATTTCCAAATAAGTCCATTGCGTGGTAGTAAGCCAAAGCGCGTAAGAAACGAGCTTCTTCACGGAATGTGCGAATTTCAGCCATTTTCGCTTCAGAGAATCCACGAGTGGTTAATTTCTCTTCGCGAGCTTGCCAAATAAACTCATTACAAAGGGTGATTTGGTAGTATATACGGTAGTACATACCTTTTACCCAAACGTTATCTGCATTCCATTGTGATTTATTCAAATCTGGAATTCCTGGGTCATTCCATCCACAGATAGCTTCATCCGTTGGAAGTTCTTGAAGGTTCCACAATACACGGATGTAAGCAGAGAATCCTTCGTCAATTCCAGCAATATCTGCTGATCCAGCTGGACCTTGATTTCCAGTCATGGACATTCCAGAATACAATTTTGCCAATACATTAATGTATTGATCTGGATTGCTATAAACTGCTTCGGCATTTAAACCGTATTTAGGTGATTGATTTAATTGTTTATTACATGACACCAATAACAAGGAAGCCGTAATAAAAGTAAAAGCGATTATCTTTTTCATAGTTATCAATTTTAGAAATCAAATGTCAAATTCAATGAATACATTCTTGGACGTGGGTAGAAATTGTTGTCAATTCCACCATTCACTTCAGGATCTTGTCCTAGGTAATTCGTAAGTACAAATACATTTTGAACAGTGAAGCTAGCATTCAATCCAAGCTTGTTGTCCGTAAATTTCAATTTGCCAAAGTGGTATCCAATGTTCACGAAGTCCATACGTAAGAAGTTTGCTTTCTCTAGGTAATGGTCAGATAACAATTGGTTGTTTGTTGTTTTCTGAACCTCATTCTCGTAGTACAAAGAACTGATGTTATTCAAGTACTTCTTCGTACCATCAATTGTTTGGAATGTAGCACTGTTTGAGTGAAGATTGTTATAGATTGTAGCACCAAGTTCGCTTCTCATAGAGAATCCAGCAAACCATTTTTTGTACGTTAAGTTTAGCGCTGTTCCTAGGAATACTTTTGGCGCTGCTTGACCAGCATAGTAACGATCTGCTACATTGATGATTCCATCCCCGTTTGCATCTTTATACGCATGTGTATCTTTCCATTTATCAGAAGTATTGATGACTCCATCGTTATTCACATCGATCGTTGCTTGTTCTCCAACTTGAATCATTGAACCATCCGTATCGTATTGCTGATCCAATACGAAGTATGTAAAGGTTGCATATCCAACTTGATGAACTTGAATGGTATTTCCAATACCACCACCGATACCACCAACTAATACACCTGGTGATTTTGGATCAGTTACTAGTGAAAGTTTCGTTACCTCGTTTTCGTTATAAGTGGCATTGATGGACCAATCTAAACGTGTGTTCTTTTTGGCAATAAGTCCAACGTTCAAACTTGCTTCAATACCTTGGTTTCTCATTCCACCAACATTTGTTAAGATCATGTTCGTGAAGTTTGTTCCAGCAGGAACAGGAACTGTCGCTAATAAGTCACTTGTTTCTTTTCTGTAGACATCGATGCTTCCAGAAATACGGTCGTTTTTGAATCCAAAATCTAATCCAATATTGTAACTAGCTGTCGTTTCCCACTTTAAGTTAGCATCGAATCCAGCCGGAC
>CAIRMS010000238.1 GCA_903879765.1 uncultured Flavobacteriales bacterium | reverse complement strand
GTTTCCATATTGTATTTCCCTTGTTGCTTGATTTGACGTGTCGATTCCTACTGCTGGTATAAATAAGAAAATACTTAACGAATCCTTCGAAAGGGTTGTGTTTCCATGGAAATGTCCTTCGGGTAATCCAGCGATTGATCCGTAAATTGCTTCTTTGTGTTTGGAGGTCCAGCGTCCCATTGCTTTCAATAAGTTTACTTGTTCAGAAGGAATCGTGCCATCGGCTTTTGGACCGATATCCAATAATAAATTTCCACCCATTCCCAGGCATTCTGTGAAGATTTGTAGGACTTCATTCACCGTTTTCATGTTGTGGTCGCTCGGACGATAGCCCCAATTGTCGTTGCTCGTCAAACAAAGTTCCCAAGTGTTTCGATCAGGATGTACAATCGGCATATTCTGCTCAGGAGTATCGTAGTCTCCGTAGGACTTTAATCGTCCATTTAGAATGGCGTTTGGATTACTCGTATGGATGATTTGGTCAATTTTAGCTGCTTGCCATTCCTCTTCCGAATGTTCCCAATCTCCATCAAACCAAAACAAATCAGGTGTAAACTGCTGATTGATTTCTTTTATTTGTCCATGCATGAAGGATAAAAAACGAGACCATCGCACACTGTCGTCTTTGATTTGATAACGGTTGTAGTCCTTTAGGAATGTTGGGTAATCGTCATGAGACCAATCCAGTAAGGAATAATAGGCGCCAAAATGCAGTCCTTCTTTGCGAACAGCTTCTACGAATGGTGTCATTAAATCGCGTTTCGCGGGAGTTTGATGAACGACACTTAGTGGTAATTTTTCATTCCATAGAAAATTCTTTTCATACTTTTTAGTAAGCGTCGGAAGTGCCCATCCAAATTGAGCTCCTTTGGTGTGTGGTGTTTTTAATTTCGTATCCCATAATGCAACTCCGTCGTGATGTTGGGTGGTCATTACTGTATATTGTGCGCCACTTTCTTTGATCAACTTCGCCCATTCTTCTGGATCGTAATTTTCTGCTTTAAATCCATTCAACTGTGACATGTAAGTCGGGTAGGGGACTCCTTTATTGTGGAAGGCCCAACTTTCAGATGTTCCATCCACCGCATAAATTCCCCAGTGGATAAAAATGCCCAATTTCGCATCAGCAAACCACTCAACAGAGTCCGTTTTATTGATTGTCTGCGCGGAAATGTTTCGGTAAAAAATACTCAATAGAAGTAAAAACACTGTTTTTTTCATGTGGTGAAGATACAAAATCTGTCTTTATAACATTGAATTCAACGGGTGACAAAGTCCATTCGGATTTCTAGATTCTTTACTTAACAATTTTATCATATGCTTAGTCGATTTAATTCGGATAGATGAAGTACCTTTGAAGCGAAATTTTACATTGATCTCCTTGACGTGAACATCGTGTTAGCACTGAAACCAATGTAACATTGCAAGTCGACCTTTGACAATGACTAAATTATTCGTTCTGAGTGTGTTACTGATGTTAATCAACAGTTTATGCGCACAACAATTAATCATCAATGAAATTTCCCAAGGAACGGGATCAAGCGAATATGTAGAATTGGTGGTTATCGGAACGCCAACATGTGTCACTCCAGTTCCAAGTTTAGACCTGCGAAAAGTCATTATCGATGACAATAACGGTTATTTTGCACCTGGTTCAGGAACTGGAATTGCTGGAGGAGCGGTTCGCTTTGCAAACATCCCATTTTGGCAAAGTATTCCACAAGGAACCTATATTGTCATTTACAATGATGCGAGTCCGAACACAAGTTTACCCCCGGATGATAACACGATGGCTGACGGTAATTGTCGCTTAGTGATTCCTTCAAGTTCGATGTTATTGGAAAAAACGACCGTGAGTCCAACGACGACGAATCAAGCCTATCCACCTGACGCAAACTGGACACTTGGTGGTTCGTGGTCACCATTGGCCATGGCTAATTCAGATGATTCTTTTCAAGTACCAACGATTCCATCCACAGGTGTTCCTTTTCACAGCGTAAGTTGGGGAAATAATTCAACGAATGCCATTGTTTATTTTGCTGGTTCAGCCGCAGGAAAAGTATTTTCATTTACAAATACGACTTCCAATAATTGGAATTTGGTCGCAAACTGGACAAGTGCAGATGTTGCTTCATCACAGACCCCCGGAATGGCGAATAATGCAGCAAACGATGCATGGATTGGAAGTATGAATCCACTTTGTAGTGTGAATCCAGGAATGACAATTACCCCTGTAATTGCCAATGAAACGTGTCTCAATTCATGCGATGGATCCATTTCAACAAGTGTCACAAATGGACTTGCGCCATATTCATATAGTTGGTCGAATGGAGCTACGACCAGTTCACTTGTCAATGTTTGTCCGGGCTCATATACAGTTACAGTTACAGGAGCGAATGGTTGTTCCGTCATTGAAACATATAGCGTAACGGCAGGTTTACAAGGCGCGAATGCCAGTATTTCTGCAGCGGGACCATTTACGAATCAGGATGCAGCGCAACAAATTCAAGCACTGAATGTAGGAGGAGTTTGGTCATCCACTTGTGGGACGTGTTTATCTTCATCTGGAATGTTTAATCCACAAGTAGCGGGAATTGGATCATGGCAAGTGTGTTATGTTCTAGGATCTGGAAACTGTGCGGATACGCAATGCATCTCCATCGTCGTAACGAATGGATGCATCCCACAAACAACAACGGAGTCCTTAACGATTTGTCCTGGGGATTCAGTATTCATCAATGGGAACTGGGAAAATACTCCAGGACAATATTCCGAAGCATTTTTGGACATGAATCAATGTGACAGTACACATATTTCCAACTTAAGTTTTTACACAGCTTTACCTTTAACAGAAAACATCACCTTGTGTGAATTTGATTCCGTTTTCGTCTTTAATCAATGGGTGTTTTCCGCACAAACCTTAACCCAAGTCGAGCAAACGTCCAATGGCTGTGATTTCTTACATACAGTCAATGTTCAATTGGAAGAATGCATCATCGAACCGTCAGTCATTTACATTCCAAACGTATTTACGCCGAACGGAGATATGGTGAATGACACCTTTGAAATCATCATTCAAAATGGAAAAGTTGAACGCGGATGGATTTTCAATCGCTGGGGCAACGTGATTTGTACTTTTTCACCTACGCAACTGAAGTGGGATGGAAAGGATCAGCGAACAGGGATTCCTGTTTTGGATGGAGTCTATACTTACATGTTGTATTTCAATCCTGGTGATACCGTAAAAGAGTTGTACAACGGATTTGTAACCGTTATTAAATAATTAGTTTCAGGTATCTGTGATGGATACAAAAAACATCTCGAATTTCCTTGTATCTTTGCATTCAATGGGGCCGACCTTGGATTTGACAGCGATAGCGGTAGTCAAGTGTCAGCATGCAGAGGGTTGTGGTGAACCTCTATAATATCTTGTCACGAACAATAATTGACAATACGTCATACGCACTTGCTGCTTAATTAACTGAATGTTAATTGGCTTAATCCGACTGAAGCATAGTAAGTTGGACGAGTACTTTCGATAAACTGCTGCTCATTCGGTTTATCATACGAAAGTTCATCCCATTGGGCTAGTTAAAACGAGGTGACTAAGTTTTGGCGAAACAACAGTTGCTAAGTTGCAGTTTTGGGTGTTCTTGTCCGGCCTGCAATCGAAAATCAATCGAGAAATAAGCATGTAGAAAGCTTGAAAACTCGTCGTTTGGACGAGGGTTCAAACCCCTCCGACTCCACACCTGCCCTGCCGAGACTGAAAATCAAAGCAGGGCTATTTTTTTTTTAAATAAACTGCGAAGCATACAAATCAAAGTATTTATATGAACAAAATCCCTTAATTTAAGGTAACGGATTTAACGGAATTGAATCCGAAGTTCTTTTTTTTTTTTTTTAGATTTAAGAATAACTTAAAATAGGTTACGGAAGTTTACTTTTCTTCCAATTTTCAGAATCTGTCCAATCCCAACCATTCCAACGATAAACATAACCACCATCAACAAAGTAAAGTACACCATCTACGTTAACTCCATTAGTCAGAACTGGAGCATTTGAAATCTCT
>CAIRMS010000237.1 GCA_903879765.1 uncultured Flavobacteriales bacterium | reverse complement strand
TCATTGGCAATATCACAGGGGATACCACCTGTGCAGGTAAGCATGCTTATCTTTTTACCCCTTGTAATCTTTGAAGCAAGTATTGGGGAATTCAACCAAATTTAGGTGTTGGAGTGAAATTGAAAAACGTACAATTGGATTACGCATTTACGCGTTTGGGAGATGTGAAAACTAGTTATTACACACATGTTTTCTCTCTTCGTTTTCAGTTTGGAAAATAATTTTAGAAGAACTTACAGCTGAAAATCGCGGTATCATCCACATAGTTGAGCGGACCTTTCCAGTCTTCCAATTTGGAGAAAATGATGTTATTCATATCCTCCATTTTTAAAGGAGAATAGGCTTGAACATTTTTGATTAATCGTTCTACACCAAATTGTTCTCCAGACTCATTTTCTAATTCAACCACTCCATCCGTGAATAAGACGAATGTTGTATTTGGATTCAGGACTAGTTTCCCAATTTTAATGCTCGGAAGTTCGTCCAACATTCCTAGACCAATGCAGCCATCTTTCAACATCGTTACTTTTCGTCCACTTAAAAGTATGGGATGATTGTGTCCAGCATTAACATAGGTCATTTTACGTGTGTACGCATTGTAATGCGCTAGAAAGAAGGTGATGAATTTTTCTCCCTTCGCACTTTTCATAACCAATTTATTCAGTTCTTCCATGAGAAAGGACATCTCAAAGCGCTGGTATTTGAACAGCGTTCGAATCGTTGCTTGGAAATTTGCCATCAGCATTGCGGCACTGATTCCCTTTCCACTTACGTCACCAATACAAATGATGTATTCTTCGTCTCCCAGTGGAATAAAGTCATAATAGTCACCTCCGATAGCATGTCTCGGGATATAGCGTCCTGAGAGGTCCATTTTGCGGTTGGATGGCAGTTCTGAGGGGAACAACATTTTCTGCATTTCAGAAGCAAGTTCCAATTCCTTTGAAATCCGTTCTTTTATGATGTGCTGCTTGACAAGCCGGTTGTTTTCAACGGCTACGGAAATAATGTTTGCTAACGTTTGAGCAAATGCGAAATGAGATGGTTCAAGGTCTTCTTTCTTCCCGACTGTTGAAATGAGTAGATAGGCGAGGGGCTTACCTTGGTGACTAACTGGAATAACGGATTGAAAGTCGTTCAGTAAGGTGGAATTCGATGATTCGACTAAGGTAATTTCCTTAAAACGATGTAATTCCGTTTCGACTAATTGAAGGTCAACTTTTCCTTTATAACCAACTTTCACCGGACAATGCCATTCATCTTCTTTTATGATTAAAACAAATCGACTAAAACTAAGTTGCTCTTTTAAAATAAAAGAGAATAGTTTAAATAAAGATTCAACGGGTAAATTTGAATTCAGCGCATTTGTAATTTCTAACAAGGAATGAAGGCGATTATCTTTCATTTCAAGTTGCGACAATAATTCGTTTCCTGTGTTGAACCTCATGACTCCAATTTTGCTTGATTTCGCAAGAATGCGAGTTCTTTGAATTTATCCTTCACGGGTCCAGCAGGTGTCCCGAAATATTCTGCTCCATCAGGGATGTTTTTTGTAACGCCTGATTGACCTAAAATCGTTGCATGGGAACCAATCTTAATACCACTTGCCATTCCTACTTGTCCCCAAATGGTCGCGTTATTTCCAATTTCGACACATCCTGAAATTCCACATCCTGCGGCAATCAGTACGTTTGATCCAATTTGAGTATCGTGTCCAACATGAACCTGATTATCGATTTTTGTTCCTTTTCCGATGCGTGTGACTCCTGAAACGCCTCGATCTATCGTACACAAAGCACCAATTTCCACCTGAGATTCAATGTGAACCGATCCGCAAGAGATTAAACGATCATAGTTACTTTCCTTTTTCTTGTAGTAAAATGCATCAAATCCAATGATTGTATTTGGACCAATTATAACGTTGTCTTCGATGTGTGTGTTGTCAGCAATGTATACTCCTGGATAAAGAATGCAATTTTCGCCAATGTGTACATTTTTCCCAATAAAAACAGTTGGGTAGATTACAGCGGAGGGATGAACAACTGGTTCACACGAATCTAATTGTTGACTAAAATGATTCACTAGAAAATTAAATGCATCGAAAGGGTGGGGGTGGATGAGCAAAGATTTCCCTTCGGGACAAGCCACATCCTGATTAATTAACACCACGCTTGCTGCTGATTCGAGTGCTTTTTGATAATATTTTGGATGGTCGACAAACACGATGTCTCCAACTTCCACCATGTGAATCTCATTGATTCCAGTAATGATTTGGTGCAGATTTCCTGTAACTTTGCAGTTGAGCAAAGAAGCCAGGGCATTTATATCTTGTGGGTTTGTAAATTTCATCCAATTATGCTGAGCAAATGTACATGCTGAAAGTCAAGTGAAATCGGTGATTTCGAGTATTTATCCCCTGTGAATTGTTCAAATGATAGAAAAATGAAAGGAATTTTGTGTTTTTTCTTGTTTATCAAAAAGAAATAGCTAAATTTGCAATCCATTTTCGAATAAGAAACTCAGTCAAATGAAAAAAGATATACACCCAGAAGATTACAGACTTGTTGTATTTAAAGACATGTCGAATGATTACGCGTTTTTGTGCCCATCATGTGCCATTACGAAAGAAACAATTCAATGGGAAGATGGAAACGAGTATCCGTTGTTTAAATTGGATATCTCACACAAATCTCACCCGTTCTTCACTGGTATTGCACAGTTCGTGGATACAGCAGGTCGTATCGATAAATTCAAAAACCGTTACGGACGTCACCTTAAATAATAGGTTGACACTAGATACTTTGAAGCCATCATTCGTGATGGCTTTTTTTATGCCTTGTAATTTTAAAAGAATAGCTTAATTACTGAATTTTGCAGTGGCTCTTTTCAAGCGATCGTTCATCGTTTTTCCGAGTCCATCACTAGGGAACGCTTCAATGAAAATCCGTTTAAAACCTTTTTGGTCCATGTCGTGAAGCGCAGCATATAAGTTTTTAGCGGCTTCGTTCATGTTGCCTTCTTCGCTTAAATAAAAATGCTGTTCTGATTTTGTAGGATTATTTTTCTTTGAGAAAAGAATGAAACCGTCTGAATCCGTGTACGCTTGTTGTTCCGCATCCATGAAGTACAAGGGAGTTTCCGTCGCATAATGGTATTTCACCATGCCGCTTGTTCGAACACCGTGATGCAGTTCATTTTTTATTTCAGGGACGTAACCCAGCGATTCACTCAATGCTTCAATGGATATTCCACCAAGACGATAAACGATGACTTTTTCATTTGCCAATCCAACGATAGTGGATTCAAGTCCAGTTTGACAAGCCCCGCCATCTAAAATATAGGGAATTTTACCATCAAGTTGCGATTGAACATGTCCTGCTGTTGTTGGACTAATTCCTCCGTAACGGTTTGCACTCGGTGCAGCAATGGGAAAATCGATTGAGCGCAATAATTCTAATGTCATTGGATGTTCCGGAACACGAACTGCCACCGTTTCTTGTCCAGCGGTAATTATCGCAGGAACTAATGAACTTTTAGCTAAAATAAAGGTAATGGGGCCAGGACTGAATTGTCTTGCTAATGCCAATAAGGTCTCCGGAAATTCTGAAACATACGGATAAATGGATTCGATATTCGCAAAATGTAAAATCAAGGGATTGGAAGTCGGACGACCTTTTGCTTCGAAAATCTGTAAAACGGCATCTTCATTTGTTGCATCCGCAGCCAATCCATAGACTGTTTCGGTTGGAATAGCAACTGTTTCACCTTTTTTCAATAAGGAAATCGCCTGTTGAATATCTTGTCCACTTTCTGTTTTCACTGAACAAAGGTACTTCCTTCCCTTGAACTTGTGAATACCTTGTTGAAAATACACGCGGATTTTTGATGATTTGTTTTTAAAACTCATGTACCTTTGTTTATATCAATTCTAAATAAGGTGAATTTAATTTTAGCAGACAGCAATGATTTAATCCGATTAGGGCTACGTACCGTGTTAACGGCTGAGTTGAATGTGACGATTGTAGGTGAAGCTAGAAGCGAAAAGGAACTGATTGCACAACTTTCTACTTTCGGCGCAACGGTTGTATTAATTGATTTCACATCCGAAGGATTCACCATAGACACGATTCAACGCATCTCGACAAAATATCCATTGCTCAAGTTTTTAGCGGTTACAAGCGCTCAAAATGCCCAAACCTTGGTTGATGCACTTCGTTCGGGAGTAACAAGCTATGTTAAGAAGGATTGTGAGTTAAGCGAGATTGTTGAGGCTGTTCGTGAAACGAGTCGTGGAAATAAGTTCTTTTGTGGCCAGATATTGGAAACGATTCAACGTGCAAATATCCGCGTAAACGATTTAGACTTTGATTCATTTAGCTGTGAACCTGTGGTTTTATCTGAAAGGGAAAATGAAATCATTGTACTCATTTCAGAAGGACACACCAATGAAATCATTGCCGAACAGTTATTCTTGAGTAAGCATACAGTGAATACGCATCGAAAGAATATTATGTCAAAATTAGGAGTGAAAAACACCGCTGGAATTGTCATGTATGCCGTAAAAACAGAGTTGGTTTCTCCGAATAAATTCCTTTTTGCTCCGTCTTTAAATTGAGATATTCAACTTTAGGTTGAAACGACGCGAGGTCAAGTAGTTTGGAATCGCATAATATTTCCCTTCCACATCTTGAATCCATTGTTTCGAAAGGACATTGTTGATTCCTAAAAGATTAAAAATCTCCAAGGATATGGATGCTGCTTCACATTTTCTGAGGAATGATTTTTTTGCTGCTTTCCCACTTTTTAATAAATCGTAAGATAAACCAAGGTCCACGCGGAAATAAGATTTTATACGCAAGGTATCTTTATAACGTGTAAAGTCTGGTGGTCCGTAAGGAAGTCTAGATCCAAATTGTAAGCCCATTTGAACACTGAATTGCTCGAATCCAGGCATTTGATCTTGGACCAGTGCTCCAATTGTTAGTAGTTGATCTGTTGGACGTGGGATATATCCGGGAAAAACGACATTACTATCCACAACGGTTTGATCTTCACTGTAACCGAAAATAATGCGCTCACCAGCGGCATTGAAGTACTCGGTATAATGGTCGTTTAAGATATCTTCTCGCGTGCGCATCAAGCCAACTTTAAAAAAAGATTCAATCCCTTTTACGAATTCTCCATGCACATTCATGTCTAGGCCATACGCATAAGCGACGGCATTGTTGTCGGCATAATACCGCGTTCGAACGTTTTCAATCTCATATGGATTCACATCCCACAAGTATTTGTAATATAGTTCTCCGGTAAATTTGAAGGGTTTTTCCCTGCCCCACATTTCAAAGAACAAATCCGTTGCGGCTACGACATGCATCGATTTTTGAGCGCGTACGTTTGTATTCAATTTCCCATCAAAGGTTCTGAATTCTCGGTAAAAAGGAGGTTGGTAATAAAGTCCACTGGACAAACGGTAACTTAAATTTCGTCGAACAATTCGATTGTTTTGAACCATGTAAGCACGGGGGAAATAAGTCAAACTAAAACGTGGAGTAAAGTATGGTTCGTTATTAATCGCTGTGTATCCTCCTCTTAATCCTGTTGATAAGGCAATTTTACTATTCGATTCCTTAATTACTTTTGAGTATTCTTGAACAGATTTCACATCATCCGTTTTGAACTTTTTAAGAATTTTAACAGGATAGTTCTTTTTTGTCTTGGACCAAGTAAGGTTCCACTGCGTAAAGCCACTAATTTTATAGTTGGTCAAATTTAAATCACCTTTAATGGTCTCGTAAAGCGTTACCTCTTGACTATTTGTCTGAGGTAAGCTGTACCCAGCTGAATCAATCATCCGCCATTCACTGAGTACATCCGTAAAGAAATCACGCTGTACTTGAGCTCCCCATTTCAAATTTGAGGTACGTGAATGAATTTGTGCATCATCTGTGAAGCCATTAAATAATTGCAATGATCCATTGTGATAAGCACTGAGTATGGTTGCATTTAATCGATTTCTTGCATGATTTAAAAAAGTTCCTACACCAAGTGTTGCAATGGAATCACCATATTCTTCTTTAGCAGGATCTGTTTCCAATTGATTGATGTAATATTGACCTTGAACATCGAAGTATTCTCTTTCATTGGTGTTAAATGCAGAAATATAGAAATCTAAATTCGTACGCTTATTTGGTTCATATTTCAAAGAAGCGCCGCCCATAGCTGTTTGAAACTTCGTCGCTTCTTTTCCGTCGTAATAAATCATTAGTCGGTACGCTTCATTTGCTGTACCGAAATCAGATTCAGAAGTTTGGGGACTAAATCGATATGCGTTTGACGAGAAATGTCCAAGTAGGCTAAATGTTAGTTTCTCTGTAATGGAAAAATTGGTTAAAAGCTGGGCATCCGCAAACACGGGATTGTAAGCACCTTTTGTTGGAAGGGAATTTAAAAAGTACCCATTTGACCGATACCGAGCACCAACAATGTAATTAAAACGAGGTGAAACGGATTGTTCGGCATGGGCCTCAATTCCTAAAAGCGAAAGGGTACTGCTTGCTTTTGTACTATCCGGTGTTCGATAGGTAATGTCTAAAACCGAACTCAGTCTATCGCCATATTGCGCATCGAATCCACCAGCTGAAAAACGTACGGATTCTACCAGAGATGAGTGAATAAAACTCATTCCTTCTTGCTGACCACTTCGTGTGAGAAATGGGCGGTAGACTAAGAATCCATTGACATAAACTAAGTTTTCATCATAATTCCCACCTCGAACATTGTAATTTGAGGTTAATTCATTGTTGGAAGTCGCAGCAGTTGAGTACACCAAGGCTTTTTCCACATTGACCATTTTTGTATACTGTAAAGCAGGAAGTATGTCGAGGGTAAAGGGGTCATTTAATCCATATTGAACAACCACTTCTCTGTTTTCTGAAACGGCAAAAATCACTTTAGGGATGATTTGTAGCGCTGTATTTTTGATAATAACCGTTTGTTGATCACGTAAATCTTCAATGGAAAACTGAATCAATAAAGTGTCACCAATAGCAGCTTCGAATTCGTAATTACCGTTTTTATTAGTGAGCAGAGAAATTGTTGGGTATTGTTTGACTTTAACTTGAACATTCTCCAGTGCCTTATTTTTCTTGCCAACACAGGAACCCTCTACACGAACTTTTTGAGTCCAGGCCAGATTACTGACGATAAAAGTAATGAAGAGAATCCAATAGTTCATGTACACAAAGTTACAATCCTTAACGCGGTATTCCTCGCTTTATTATGATTTCTTGTTGATTTTCATTTTCTCAATTATTCAAGTAAATTTGTTGCTTATCGATGAAAAAAGAAAAAGTTGTAATTGGTAGACGCGAAGTGGCTGATCTGATTGAGTTCGGTCTTAGCGACGTAAAGGTGAAAGTTGATACGGGAGCATATTCATCTAGTATTCATGTTTCTCATTGTCTAGAGAAGGACGGGATGTTGGAAGTGAAGTTTTTGGATGTGTCTCATCCGTCTTACATTGATCGAATTTTTACGTTTAAAGAATTTCGAAAAAAAAGAGTCAAAAGTTCCACAGGACAAACACAAGAACGTTATTTTATTTATGTGAAAATCCACATGGGAGGAAAAATTGTGAGAACTGAATTTTCCTTAACTGAACGAAATGGAATGCGCTTCCCCATTTTGATTGGACGTAAACTTCTAAACAACCGTTTCATCGTAGATACCAGTTTAAAATACCTTCATCCATCTTTACACGCCTTATGAAAATTGCCATTCTCTCCAGAAATTCGAATTTATACTCAACACGTCGACTCGTTGAAGCGGCAGAAGCTAAAGGGCACGAAGCACATGTGATTGATCACTTGAAATGTAACATTGAAATCGAACAAACAGGACCAGCTTTGTATTATGGAGATCGTTACCTGAAGGGATTCGATGCGGTGATTCCGAGAATTGGAGCATCGGTAACGTTTTTTGGAACAGCTGTGGTGCGACAATTTGAAATGATGAATGTGTTTACAGCAGTGAATTCCAGAGGAATTATTCATTCACGGGATAAATTGCGTTGCCTTCAAGTCCTATCAAAAGAAGGGATTGGTTTACCGAAAACAGTTTTCACGAACTATTCAAAGGATGTTCAACATGTTGTTACATCTGCGGGTGGGGCTC
The DNA here is from genome assembly GCA_903879765.1 of uncultured Flavobacteriales bacterium. GTDB lineage: Bacteria > Bacteroidota > Bacteroidia > Flavobacteriales_D > Crocinitomicaceae > UBA952. The sequence continues at coordinate 8,139 of CAIRMS010000237.1, read as the reverse complement.
CAGTAGTTTTGAAATTATTGGAGGGAACACAAGGACTTGGAGTTGTTTTAGCTGAAAATATGAATGCAGCTCAATCCGTACTCGAAGCGTTTAACGGTTTGAAAGCGCGTGTCATCGTTCAAGAGTTTATTCGTGAAGCCAAAGGTGCGGATATCCGCGCGTTTGTGGTGGATGGTGAAGTAGTTGGAGCCATGAAACGTCAAGGTAAACCGGGTGAGTTTCGCTCGAATTTACACCGAGGTGGTTCATCTATGGAAATTGAATTGACAACCGAAGAGAAATACACAGCGATTTTGGCAGCGAAAGCAGTAGGTCTCGGAATTGCAGGTGTAGATATGTTGCAATCGGAAAGAGGGCCACTTGTTTTAGAAGTGAACTCATCTCCAGGACTAGAAGGAATAGAAAAAACAACCCAGCAAGATATTGCGGGAAAAATCATTTCATATATCGAACGTAATGTCAACCGTTAAAAAAGAATACAAAAAAATGGTGATTCTTGGACAAGAAATCTTGCCGGGAAAGAGTGTGCAATTGAATTTTGATGTTGCTCACCTTCACACACGCACCCCGATTTTAGTTCCTGTTATTGTTGAACGAGCAAAAGAGGATGGACCAACGGTTCTATTAATGGCGGGTTTACATGGAGACGAAATCAACGGAGTGGAAATTGTCCGTCGATTTTTGCGTAAAAAATTACACAAACCAACAAAGGGTACCATTATCTGTCTGCCTGTATTTAATATTTTCGGATTCCTGAATTTACACCGTGAATTGCCGGATGGTAGAGATTTGAATCGTAGCTTTCCGGGAAGTTCTAATGGTTCATTGGCTTCTCAGTTTGCCTTTCACTTTATGAAGGAATTGGCACCTCATTGTGATTATATCATTGATTTTCATACTGGGGCATCCCAACGCAATAATTTTCCTCAAATTCGCTGTGTGTTTAAAGATGAAGAAAGCATTGAACTAGCACGAATTTTCAATCCGCCTTTTATTTTGAATTCCAATTTGATATCGAAAACGCTTAGGGAATCCATCGTCAAAAGAAAAAAGAAAATCCTTCTTTTTGAAGGTGGGAAATCGAATAGCATCGAAGAACAAGTTGTGGAAGAAGGATTAAATGGTGTGAAGCGTGTCATTTCACATCTTGGTATGAGGAATTACAAACATGATATTTCGAAGGACCGAGAACCGATTCTCTTGGATGAAAGCAAATGGATGAGGGCACCATCTTCCGGAATGTTTCAAGCATTTATCCAGAATGGTGCAGCCATATTTAAAGGTGACATTCTTGGTATTGTCACGGATCCGTATGGAAATTATGAGAAAAAAATTAAAGCAACACAAGACGGTTACATTATCTGCACAAATGAGTCTCCTGTTGTATATAAAGGTGATGCAATCATTAACATCGCTAAAAAACTTAATTCTTAAACATGAAACAACTGATTTTATCCGTGTTTCTTTGCGCTGTAACATGGACGTTAAACGCACAGAATTTTACTCCAAGCTCCTATCTAGGATATGAAATTGGCACCCGTTTTACGCGTCAAGATAAAGTGGTTGCTTATTTTAACGCCTTACAAGAGGCTTATCCTTCTATGATGAAAGTGGAAAAGTACGGCGAAACGTATGAACACCGCGATTTGATTTTAGCTTTTTTCGGAACGGCAGAAAATTTAAAAAAGTTGGAAGAAATCCGTCAAAATCACCAAAATCATGCAGCATCTGAAAAATTGGCCATCGTTTGGTTGAGTTATAACGTTCACGGGAATGAAAGTTCAGGCACCGAGGCGGCGATGCAAACGGCATATCGTTTATTGACGGATAAATCAGCGTATCTCACTAATACCATTGTGATCATGGATCCTTGTTTGAATCCAGATGGAAGAGATCGTTACGTGAACTTTTATCAGCAGTATGGCAATGCTCCCGCTGATCTTCATAAATTCTCAGCGGAGCACAAAGAACCTTGGCCGAGTGGACGTCCAAATCACTATTTATTCGATCTGAACCGAGATTGGGCATGGATGACACAAATTGAATCAGAGCAACGTGTGCAACGCTATAATCAATGGTTACCTCACGTTCATGTGGATTTCCATGAACAAGGAATCAATGAACCCTATTATTTTCCTCCTGCAGCTGAACCATATCACGAAGTCATTACGAATTGGCAACGAGATTTTCAAAAAGAAATAGGGGGAAATCACGCTTCTTATTTTGACAAAGAAGGATGGTTGTATTTTTCGAAAGAAATTTTTGATTTGTTGTATCCAAGTTATGGAGATACCTATCCAACATATAGTGGGAGTATTGGAATGACGTATGAGCAGGGTGGAAGTGGACGAGCAGGATTGGCGGTAATTACACAAGTTGGAGATACCTTGAGTTTGAAGGATCGTGTCATGCATCATGTAACAACTGGCTTGTCAACGGTGGAAATGAGTGCTAAAAATGCTGATAAATTGGTAAAGGAGTATCAGCTCTTTTGTACACAAAAAAATTACAGATATAAAACATATGTCTTGCGTTCATCACAAGCAAAGTTGGAGCCTTTGATGGCATTAATGCAGAAAAATGGTATCCAAGTTGAGATGATTACAACTTCCACACAGGAGTCTGCTTCAAAAGCCTATCATTTCCAAAATGGACAAACTGAAACGATTAAATTGATGCAAGGAGATATGTTGATTCATACGAATCAAGAAAAAGGAACCTTGGTGAATGTGTTGTTTGAGCCAAAAACGAAGTTATCGGATAGTTTAACCTATGACATTACCGCTTGGACCTTGCCATTTGCATTTGGTGTAGAAGCATGGGCAATTGAGACAACTGGTGCCAAAGGGACTGTTTTTAGCGGCTGGTCAACAACATTAAACCAAGTGTCAACGCCAGGATGTTATGCGTATGCTGCACGATGGGAGTCTATGAAATCGACACGTTTTTTAACGGAATTACATGAAGCTGGATTCGATGTGTATTTTAACGAAAAAGGATTTAAATCTCAAGGAAACTTCTTTACTCCGGGAACACTACTTATTCTTCGTGGAGAAAACAAACGTGCAGATTTTGATCAAATGGTTCTTAAAATCGCAAATAAAAATGCAGTGAGTTTAACAGCGTTGGCAACTGGATTTGTCCAAGAAGGAGTGGATTTAGGATCGTCCTCTGTGAAAAAAATCCCAAATCATTCCATCGGATTATTGGCTGGAGAAGAAGCATCTTCTTTAAATGTAGGTGAAATTTGGCATTTCTTCGAGCGTCAAATGGGTCGATCCATACATTTGGTATTTACCGATGATTTAGAAGAAGCTTTGCCTCAATTGACGGTGTTATTCGTTCCGGAGGGAGGGATTTCACTTTCTGAAAATACAAAAGTGAAAGAATGGATTCAAAACGGCGGAAAATTGATCGTTTTGGGATCTGCTGTGTACGATTTCGCAGGAAAAGATGGATTTGAAATTTCAACTTCTGAAAACAAATCAGATAGCATTCAAAAACCGCTTAGCTTCTCCAAGCAGGAACGCGATCAGATTTCTAATTACATTACAGGTGCAATTTATGAATGTGAATTGGATCCATCAAATCCACTCGGATTTGGTTATGCTACCTATTACACGCTTCGTCAAAGCACAGATCAATTTAAACTCAGCGGGGAAAATGTGTTTCATTTGAAGAAAGATGCAGTTGCATTGAATGGATTTGTTGGTTCACGTGTTAAAAAACAACAGAGCGAAGCAGCAATTGCCGGATATCAAACCTACGGCAACGGCTCCATTATTTATTTCATCGATAATCCATTGTTCCGCGGATTCTGGGAAAACGGGAAATTGATGGTCGCTAATGCGTTGTTCTTCGTGAACGAAAATTAATCCTTATTGCAAGGCTTGGTAGATGACATGTTGGATACGTGTACGGATGCTCAAGTCACGAATTTTCCAGTTATCCTGACTTGGATTCACACGATTCGATAGGAAGATAAAGATTACCTTCTTTTTCGGGTCAGCCCAAGCAAGTGCTCCTGTAAATCCAGAATGCCCAAAACTTTGCTGGGAGGCAAGTTCATCACATGTACCGCCGCCACTTGCATTTGGACGGTCGAATCCTGCACCTCTTTTGTTCCCAGGAAATTGTTGTTTCGTATATTCGTTGCAAACCGCTTCAGAAAAGAACTCCATTCCAGCATATTTTCCTTTGTTTAAAAACAACTGCATGATACTCGCAAGGTCTGTTGCATTCGCAAAAACACCTGCATGTCCAGCAACCCCACCGAGCATTGCTGCTCCCGGATCGTGAACGAATCCATGAAGTAATTGCTTGCGGAATGCTTGGTCGTTTTCCGTTGGAATGATGTGGGATTTATCGAAATGAGCGAGCGGTAAATAACGTAGGTGTCTCAATCCCATTGGACGATAGATTTGCTCTTCTAAATAAATATTTTGTGTTTGTCCAATCTGTTTTTCTAGGATTTTCTGTGTGAAGTAATAGCATAAATCTGAATATTCATATTTTTTCGGACCTAAGGTAGATTTCAAAATCTGTGCATACATAGAGTCAGTAAATGAATTTTTAATGTAGAGTCCATTTGCCACTTGCTGTTCAAAACCAGGCTTTTGCGTTTCGCTGTATATCGCTGGATTCCATGTGCCATTTTGGACTGTTCGCTTGTAAAAAGGAATAAAAGGAGTTAATCCGGATTGGTGTGCCATCATGTCGCGAATTAATATCTCACCGAAAGGAGTGTTTTTAGTGACTTCAGGAATGTACTCTTTTAACTTTTTGTCTAACGAAAACTTATTCTTCGTGTGTAAATGCATGGCAAGTAACGTTGATGCGGCAATTTTAGTAACGGAAGCAATGTCATAGACATCGTGATGTTCAACGTTCACCGCTTTCGCATCGTAACTTTGTTTTCCGTAACATTTACGCCAAATAATTTGATCATTTACGGCAACGAGTACTTGACAACCAGGATAGGCTCCTTTTTCAATTCCTTCTTTCGCGATTTGATCGATGCCGGCTAATTTTTTTGAATCAATACCGATTTCCTCAGGACTACTAAATTTCAAGCGGCCATTAGTTTTTGTTTGAATTCCTGTTCCAGCGACAAATTCTTGATCAAGTGAAGCTAATTTAGTTTTTAAAATCGCGGTCGTTCCAAGTCCTCCGAAAATAACTTGACTGGCTCTTTCTTGCGCAATTTCATGGTTTTCTTTTGCCCAAATGATGGCGTCAAATCTTTTTGTAGGGAGTTTAGACAGTATGGAACTATCTCCAAAAACACAGAGAATCGCTTTAGAATGATGAGGTAATTCTTGAAAAACAGTGGCGTCGATCGAGTCAATCTTGGTTTCGTTGGTTGCATGAATGCTGACAAATATCACATCGTGTTTAGACTGTTTCAGCCATTCCTTTAGTTCGTGTCCATGAACACTTGTTCGCAATAATTGATCATTCGAAATGAATCGATCTAGTCCGTTATGAAAAACAGTTGGATTCCCCCCCATTGAAACATGAGCGCTTTTAAGGTCCAAATTACCAAGTGGTAAGAGTGCATTTTTATTCTCGATGACAACAATTCCTTTTTCGTAAGCCAAAGCCTGTTGATGTGCTGCTTTTCCGTTTAGGCCCTTAAATTCATTGGAGTACCATGTTTTAGGGACATCAGGAAAATTAGGGTCTAGGTTTCGTTTGGTTGGATTCATGCAAAAAGCAAAGAACATTCCGGAAAACAAAAGGGCGATACTGCGAATCATTGGCTTGAATTATATTTTTTTATAAAACTAATAATTATTGCGCGCTTAGTTTCGAAATAGTAGGATTAATCGCGCTAAGTGTAGCTTTGACACTTACTAGAAGATAGTGAAAAAAACGGAATTATTAAAATTATTTTTTAAACATGAACTCCTTGTAAGTGTTAGCAAAAACTAATGAAAATCATGTTTTAATCAATCTACTCCAAGTAATTTTGTGTCATCATTGTGCAACGAAAGTTGTGCCAAAAATAACGGACATGGAATTACAAGGGAAATTTGGAAAAAATGCAGATTTAGCAGCTTCTATTGGACTGACAAATCTAGGAGAACAGTTTTGGAATTTAAGTCCAGCAGAACTAGTAGAAGATTGCATCATTCTCGGTGAGGGAATGTTGACTGATACGGGTGCACTTGCGATTGAAACCGGAGAATTTACAGGAAGGTCACCAAAAGACCGATTCATTGTGCGCGATGAAAAGACGGAAAATGCAGTTTGGTGGGGAAATGTGAATATTGGTTTTACACCTGAGCAATTCGATGCGCTTTACGACCGAATGAATGATTATTTAAACGGCAAAGACATTTATGTTCGCGACGTTGCTGCGTGTGCTGAGGAAAAATACCGCATGAATATTCGCGTTGTTACAGAGCTACCATGGTCAAGTCTTTTCGCAAATAACATGTTCTTACGTTTGACGGATAGTGAAATTGAAACATTTATGCCTGAGTGGCATGTTGTATGTGTTCCCAGCTTTCAAGCAGATCCAGCAATTGACGGGACGCGTCAAGCAAATTTCGCGATTTTGAATTTTACGAAAAAAATGATCCTTATTGGTGGAACAGGATATACTGGTGAAATTAAGAAAGGGATTTTCTCCGCCTTGAATTTCATTCTTCCACATGAGAAAAATGTACTTTCCATGCACTGTTCCGCAAATATTGGAGAAGCTGGTGATACAGCAATTTTCTTCGGACTATCAGGAACAGGAAAAACAACTTTGTCATCTGATCCAAACCGTCGCTTAATTGGGGACGATGAGCATGGTTGGAGCGAAAGCCGCGTTTTTAACTTCGAAGGAGGTTGTTACGCAAAAACCATTGACTTAAGTCGCGAGAAAGAACCACAGATATACGATGCCATTCGTTTCGGAGCCTTGTTAGAGAACATTGGCTTCGTAGATGGATCATCGACACCAGATTACGCAGATGGGTTCATCACGGAGAATACACGGGTCTCTTATCCAATCAATCACATTGACAACATTGCTGTTCCATCGATTGGTGGTTCACCAAAAAACATATTTTTCCTTACGGCAGATGCATTCGGTGTTTTGCCTCCAATCTCTAAGTTAACGACGGAGCAAGCGATGTATCACTTTATGTCCGGATACACGGCGAAAGTTGCCGGTACTGAAGTAGGAATTACGGAACCAACGACTACCTTCTCTGCAGGATTTGGTGCCGCTTTCCTTCCTTTGCATCCAGCTAAATACGCGAAGTTGCTAGGAGATAAATTAGCTGGAACCGATATTAATGTATGGTTAATCAACACAGGTTGGTCCGGAGGATCTTATGGTGTTGGAAGTCGCATGAAACTTTCGTACACACGTGCGATGATTACTGCAGCTTTAACAGGTAAATTGAATGATGTTTCCTTTGATAAAATGCCGATTTTCAATTTAGCGTTCCCTACTTCTTGTGAGGGTGTTCCAGCTGAATTATTGAATCCAAGAAATACGTGGGCTGATAAAGCTGCTTACGATGCGACCTCTGCAAGTTTAGCAGAAAAGTTTGTGTCCAACTTTGAAAAGTTCGCAGCAGAAACGCATCCATCTATTTTAGCAGCAGCGCCTAAAGTTTAGATTTAAGCCCTTTCCATCAATCAGCAAGAGCTTAGATGAAGCCTCTGACAGTAATGTTAGGGGCTTTTTATTTTGCAACCCCGCTTCGCTGCAGTTGCACTGCTGCGATACATAATCAGTGCAACTGCAGCGTAACAACAAACAAAGCGAAGCTTGTATTATATAAAAGAATTTTCCGCAGGTTGCAAATCCTGCGTTATAGTTTTACCGCAGCAGTACAACTGCAGCGGTGCGGTGCGGTTTAAAAGTTGCCATAAACAAAAAAAGCCCTGACGTTGCTGTCAGGGCTTTACATATCTTTTGAAAAAGAATTAACGTTTGTGGAAAGGCTCGTCAGAAACAGTTAATTTCTTTCTTCCTTTTTTGCGTCGCGCAGCCAAAACTCTACGACCATTTTTTGTAGCCATACGGCTTCGGAATCCGTGCTTGTTTCTTCTTTTTCTTACCGATGGTTGAAACGTTCTTTTCATGTCGTATCTTAATTATGTAATCTATTTTGGGTTGCAAAGATATTGATT
>CAIRMS010000236.1 GCA_903879765.1 uncultured Flavobacteriales bacterium | reverse complement strand
GCGTGTCTACCGATTCCACCACTCGAGCATAGACGAGCGGGAGACGGGATTCGAACCCGCGACCCCGACCTTGGCAAGGTCGTGCTCTACCAACTGAGCTACTCTCGCTTATGTATTCCTAGAAAACCGCTGTTTTCTTCCACCGCTAAAATCATTTCTGATACCCTGCTTGGGGTGGCAAATTTAAAGTTTTTTTTCGTCTTACAAAACACTTCTTGAAAAAAAGAACGGATTACAGCTCCTTTCCACGAAAGATGTTAAAGATCCAGGCTAATGGAAGCAATAGGTCATAATTGTAAAACAAATCCTCAAACGGAATGGTTCCTATGCGCCAACCAATGATGTGTCGTTCTGAATACCATACGATTGGATCATCTGTAATGGAACCCGTTAGGATTCCGTTCACGATAAAAAATGGAATCAAACAGACGATGTAAGAAAGAGCAAAGTCTCCATACCATTCTTTTTTGTGTGCAAGGAGTGTCCATACTAAACTAAAGAATGCCGCTGAAATCGTATAATAATTGTAGTGATCTAATGTGGAAAAAAAGAGTTGAATACCTCCATAAAATAAAACCAACAACAACGAGCTCAATCCAATCGTCCATTTGAAAATGCTCTGGATGAGTCGTGTTTTTATATCGGGAAAATAGGCCTTGAGAACCAAGTAAATAAATATGCAGTTGTATGGTACAACAAGGAAAAACAACACTTCCTCAATAGGAAGATGACCTAGGTAAATTCCAGCAAGGTACTTCGGAGTAAATCCCCAAACGCCTATTCTCGTAAAGAATTCATCCCAAATTAAAAAACCAATTCCAACAATGAGTATGCTCGGGAAAAGATAGCGCCAAGAACGAAAAAAGGCTACTTTCTTATCAAAACTGAGAAAAAAGGGACCGATAAAAGAACAGAGGATGACCCAGCCGTAAGCGCTCATTAGTTTCCTTTTTTACGGTAAAATGCAGTACGTGCATCTTGATAAAATTTTGGAGAAACAAATAACATCCCAAAACTTTCACTGTGTTCCTTTCCTAAATGTTTATGGTGAACTTTGTGTGCTTTTCGAATAGCATAGAAATAAGGATGATCGATGTCGCGTAACCATTTAAAGCGTCTGTGGATGTATACGTCGTGAATTAAAAAATAACATAATCCGTATGCTGCGATGCCGTAACCAATCCAAACAGGTACATAGGTGTTATTCATCATCCCCAACATGATACATAACCAAGACGGAATGGCATAAATCAAGAAAAAAACATCATTTCGCTCGAAAAAACCAGGCTCTTCTTGGTGATGATCTTTGTGGAAATACCACATGAATCCATGCATGACAAACTTATGCGTAGCCCAAGCCATGAATTCCATGCCCATGAAACTAGCCAATAATACAAAAGGTCCCCACCAATACATGTTTAAAAGGTTAAAAGAGTAAAAAATATGAACATCATTAAAAACAAGGATTCAGCAACTTTGTTCGCTTCAGCTAATCTCATGCGTTGGTAAATCAATTGGAGTAAATAAGAAACACCCAACCAACAGATAAAATTGTAAATAGGAATTTCCCCTTCCGTCCAATGCCAATAATCTAGTTTTATCGCCACGGGCTCTAAAATATAGTCAAAAATCACCATTAAAATGCTGGCTAAAATGACTTCGACATGTTTATTTAATTGAAGTCGATGGATAACGGCAGAGCTTGTAACTGTTAAAATCCCCCAATTCAAACCTATCACAAGTGGAACACCGTACCATTTCCACCCTAAGCCTTCCCCATAATAATACGATCCGAACAAATAAGAGGTGTGCACACCAATTAATTCTACAGTAATTCCAATGACGAAGGCGATGGTCAAAAACATGAAAAACGTTGTTGCCTTTGTTTTTCTACTTGCGATTAACGCAAGGAAGGAAATCGCTAAATTTAGTGCAGATAACTCCACAAACCATGTTCTCGTGGAAGGCATCAACATGCCTACCGCTCCAACGATGTAGAGTATTAATAGAATGAGTCTAATCCAACGTTCACTTATCATGTGCGGCGGTTTTTTACATAAGCACTTCCGTTCAAAACATTTTCTATGGTTTCATCCAATGTGTGAAAGTGAATAGGGATCGCTTTTTCTATTTTTGAACGATCATAGCTAATCGTTTTATAACCTGAATGGACGGATTCAATGCTAATTCCACTGCTTTTCCCGGTAATATGTCCGAGAAGTTCATTGATTAATGCATAAAACAAGGCGATGAATTTCGGAGAAGAATAACGAGGTTCTTTCTTTCCTAACTTTTCACTTAGTTTGCTAAATAATGCTTTGAAGGTCAAATTTGGACCAACGCATAAAAAGCGTTCTTTAGAAATGTTGGATTTCATGAATTGAATCATCGCATTGGCAACATCCCTCGCGTCAACTATAGCATTAGAACCAGGCGGATAAAAAGGCATTCCCTTTTTAGCGGCTTTGAAAATGGCCAATGAACTGCTGTCCCAATCTCCAGGCCCAAAAATCACACATGGATTTATAATGACTGCATTTAATCCTTCTTCAATGCCGCGCCAAACTTCTTTCTCTGCTAAAAACTTAGAAACGGAGTAACCACTCACCTCAGAGCCCGGTTCCCACTTGTTCGCTTCTGTACTTGCACCTTTTGTATTGACTCCAACGGCAGCCGTTGAACTGACATAACATAGTTTTTCCACTTTATTTCTTAAGGAGAAGTTCACCACATTTGCTGTAGCAATTCGGTTCTGTTGAATACACGCTTCAAAGTCCGCTTTAAAGAATGAAACCAATGCTGCACAATGGTACACATGGCTTATTCCCGACATCGCTTCTTCCAGAGATGAAAGGTCTAGTAAATCGCCTTGGACCCATTCGATGGAAAGCCATTTTTCTTCTGCCTTTTCACGAAAGTAAAAACAAAAAAGCCCATGAACATCATTGATTTTAGCCTTGTTTCGATAGAGGGCACGACAAGTTTCTCCTTGCTCAGCCAACTGAATTAACAAGTGACTTCCCAATAATCCTGTGGCTCCTGTGACTAAAATCATGCGGCAAAGCTAGGTATTAAACTCTATTATTGATAAATGGCTTTTAACCCTTCTTTTATTTGTCCAGCAGCGTATGCTAATTGTTCTGAAGTATGCACACTTGAAATAAATCCAACCTCATATCCCGAAGGACCAAAATAAACACCTCGGTTTAATAAAAAGTGATGTAATTTATTGAAGGAAGTCATGTCTGCATCGATTTGATCAGCCGCTGCAATTCGTTTTTTTCCGTTGAATGAAAACCAAAAAATGGATCCGATACTGACTAATTCAACTGGTAATGCATGCGTATTTGCAAAAGTATTGATGTCTTCGACAAACGTTGTCGTTTTTCTCTCTAGTTCTTCATAGAAATTTTCTTGTGCACAAAGAGACAATTGTGCTAGTCCAGCAGCCATTGCTACAGGATTCCCAGAAAGTGTACCCGCTTGATAAACCGGGCCATCCGGAGAAACAAAAGACATGATTTCATGCTTAGCGCCATACGCTCCAACCGGAAGTCCTCCACCCATGATTTTACCATAAGTAACAATGTCAGGAGTAATCTTGTAATGTTCAGCGGCACCACCAAACGCTACACGGAAACCAGAAATGACCTCGTCAAAAATCAATAGAATGCCGAATTCTGTGCACAAAGTACGCAAGGAAGTTAAAAAACTCAAGTCTTGTAAAAGCAATCCGTTATTGGCAGGAATTGGTTCGATGATCACACAAGCAATTTCGTTGGAAAGTGCTTCGAAACACGTTTTTAACGCGTCTAAGTCATTCAATGGAAGGACAATCGTTTCGTTTGCAAATGCTTCAGGTACTCCAGCACTTGATGAGGTTCCGAATGTTACTAATCCACTTCCTGCCTTCACCAAAAGTGCGTCGACATGTCCATGGTAGCAACCATCGAATTTTACGATTTTCGTTTTATTCGTATATCCTCTAGCCAAGCGAATGGCCGACATAACTGCTTCCGTCCCTGAACTTAGAAAGCGCAACTTGTCAATAAACGGAATTCGATCCAAGATAAATTTTGCTAATTCACTTTCTTTTCGCGTTGGCGCACCAAAACTTGCTCCGTTTTGCAAGGTATCAACGACCGACTGATAAATATGCGGGTGATTATGCCCATTTATTAACGGCCCCCAACTTCCACAAAAATCAATAAATTGATTTCCATCTTCATCCCAGATTTCTGCACCATTTCCTTTTGCAATAAATAACGGAGTTCCCCCAACTGACTTAAATGCACGAACTGGAGAATTCACACCTCCTGGGAAGTATGTTTGAGATTCTTCAAATAGTTTTTCAGATGTGCTTCGGTTAATGGAATGATCGATCTTCATTTCTTGCGTATATTTGTCGTGCTACAAAGGTAACAATAAAGGATGGAAATGGTTTTTAACAACAGCTTGGAATTTGCACGAAAAATGGATCAACAAGATCCTTTATGTCGTTTTCGCGATGAATTTTTATTTCCCACTTTTCATAGTGAGAACCCTATTTATTTCACAGGTAACTCTCTTGGATTACAACCAAAGAAAGCAGCGGTTTATCTTCAAGAAGAATTAGCTGATTGGGCAAAATATGGCGTTGAAGGACACTTCCTATCAAGAAGACCATGGTTTTCATACCATGAACAGCTTACACACATGGCCGCAAAAATTGTTGGTGCATTGCCGATTGAAGTAGTCGTTACACACTCCTTGACCACGAATTTGCACTTACTGATGGCAAGTTTTTACCGTCCAGAAGGAAAAAGAACCAAAATACTGTGTGAAGCAAAAGCTTTCCCAAGTGATCAATATGCGTTAGAATCTCAACTAACAATGCACGGACTCAGTATGGATCACCTCGTTGAAATTTTCCCGAGGGAGGGAGAACAACTGATCCATGAGGATGACATCTGTGCTAAAATTTTAGAAGTGGGTGACGAATTAGCATTGGTCATGATTGGTGGTGTCAATTATTATACAGGACAATATTTTGATTTAGCGCGAATTACAGCTGCCGGACATCAAGTAGGTGCGTATGTTGGATTTGATCTTGCACATGCTGCTGGAAACATCAACCTTCACTTACATGATTGGAATGTTGATTTTGCCGCTTGGTGCGGATACAAATACCTAAATTCATCTCCAGGTGGGGTTTCGGGAATGTTTGTTCACGAAAAACACGCTTACAACAAAGACCTTCCTCGTTTGGCGGGATGGTGGGGACACAACAAAGAAGAACGTTTCTTAATGAAACCGGGATTTGATCCACTTCCAGGAGCAGAAGGTTGGCAGTTAAGCAATGCGCCTGTGTTGGGAATGGCTGTTCATTTGGCGTCGTTAGAATTATTTGATCAAGCAGGAATGGATCAAATTGGCGCTAAAAGAGATCAAATTACCGCATTCTTGGAATTCGTGATAAAAGAAATATCTGAACGTAATTCAGAAAAATGCACCTTTGAAATCATTACACCAAGTGAAATTCACCGCAGAGGCGCACAATTATCGATTATGGCACTTGGACAAGGACGCAAACTATTCGATGCATTGTCAGATCTTGGAGTCATCGCAGATTGGCGAGAACCTAATGTGATTCGAATTGCACCTGCACCGTTATATAATTCTTTTGAGGATTGTTATTGGTTTGGTGTGCATTTAGAGAGTGCTATCCAGTAGTATAGACTCAATTACAGAAGGAAAGTGCACAATTTCTAAGTCTCGCACTTGACTTTCAATTTCTACCGCTGAACTAGGGTTTTTTAGGGCAACGGCAAATTGGGCCAACATTTTTCCTTTGTCAAACTCTTCATTGACTAAATGAATCGTAATTCCTGAAAAACGACTTGAGCTTTTCGATACAGCCTCATGCACGTGCTTTCCATACATTCCTTTTCCACCAAAATTCGGAAGTAGGGCAGGATGAATATTTATGATACGATTTGGAAAAGCATTGATAAAGTCAATTGGAATCTTTTTTAAAAAGCCCGCTAAAATCACCCAGTCGATTTCTTGTTTCTGACAGTACTTTAAGTAGGCATCACCGTTCATTCCAGATGGATGTGCAAATAAAATAGTTCTTTCCGCACAAAATTCATCCATTAGGTCGTTTTGCGCTGAAGAAAGGACAAGCGAGACGCTCATTTGCGCGTGATTTTCGAAATAGTTGATGATATTTCGAGCATTACTGCCGTTTCCAGAAATAAATAGTGCGATTCGAATACGTTTCATTGTAAGCGCAAAGTTAAACATCTGTTGGGATTCACGTGTAATCAAAACTTTTAAGTTGATAAATATTATAGATTTAGTTTTGTTAATTGGATGTTTGTTTTTTTCTTTGCAGGCTGAAACCTTTTAAATTAAGTAATATGTCTGAAATCAAAGCTAAAGTTATCGCGATCATCGTTGATAAACTGAATGTTGAAGAAAGTGAAGTAACTAACGAAGCGAGCTTCACAAACGACTTAGGTGCCGATTCATTGGATACCGTTGAGTTAATCATGGAATTCGAGAAACAATTCAATATTTCCATTCCAGACGATAAAGCAGAGGGCATCCAAACTGTTGGAGATGCTGTTGCTTACATCGAAAGCAATGTGAATTAATTTTACTGAATCCAATTTAAATAGGCATGCAATTAAAACGAGTAGTCATAACTGGCCTTGGTGCGTTGACACCAATCGGAAATAATTTGCAAGAATATTGGGAAGGATTACTTGCTGGAAAAAGCGGTGCTGCACCCATTCAGCAATTTGATGCATCATTATTCAAAACTCAGTTTGCCTGTGAGTTGAAAGGATTCAATGTAGAAGATCACATTGATAAAAAAGAAGCCCGTAAACTCGATCAATTTTCGCAGTATGCCATAGTTACCGCTACGGAAGCTATGGCAGACTCTGCATTGATGGAGTCTAATCCAAATTGCGACCGCATTGGTGTGATTTGGGGTTCGGGAGTCGGTGGACTTAAAACATTTCAAGAAGAAGCACGCGAGTATTTCGCTGGTGATGGAACCCCTCGTTTCAATCCGTTTTTCATTCCAAAAATGATTGCGGATATTGCATCGGGACACATTTCCATCAAATTTGGATTGCGCGGCCCGAACTACGTTTGTGTTTCGGCTTGTGCATCTGCAACAAATGCCATTATTGATGCCTTTAACTTAATTCGCTTAGGTAAAGCAGACGCCATCGTTACTGGTGGTTCTGAAGCTGGAGTAAACGAAATGGGAATGGGTGGATTTAATGCGTTAAAAGCATTGTCAACGAGAAATGACTCTCCAGAAACTGCATCGCGTCCATTTGATTTAGATCGCGATGGATTCGTTTTAGGTGAAGGTTCTGCCGCGTTGATATTAGAAGAATATGAGCACGCGATCAAACGTGGTGCTAAAATCTATGCAGAGGTCATTGGTGGTGGAATGTCTGGTGATGCGTATCACATGACTGCTCCACATCCAGAGGGAATCGGTGCACGTAACACGATGTTAGCTGCTCTTGAGGATGCAGAAATTACTCCAGAACAAATAGATTACGTAAACGTTCACGGAACTTCTACACCGTTAGGTGATATCGCTGAAGTAAAGGCGATTCAAGCGGTTTTCGGAGAACACGCATACAATATGAACATTAGTTCAACAAAGTCCATGACAGGACATCTTTTGGGTGCTGCCGGAGCAATTGAGGCAGTTGCTTGCGTGATGTCAGTTGTGCATGACATTGTTCCGCCAACAATCAACCATTTTACGGATGATCCAGGACTTGATCCAAAATTGAATTTCACATTCAATACCCCACAAAAACGTATCGTGAATATTGCACTGTCCAATACATTTGGATTCGGTGGACACAACACGAGTATTATTGTCAAAAAATTTAATTCTTAAGTGCTCTGAAACTTCCTTTGTTTTCAACCAAAAGAACAGAGGATGAGTTAAAAATCATTCGGTTCATACTCAAACAATTTGGGTACAAACCAGTGAATGTCTCTTTTTTCACGCGCGCATTAACACACAAATCATTCCTGCCAGAAGAAAAGCTCGATTTCGCTAACGAACGCTTGGAGTTCTTGGGGGATGCCATTTTGGATGCAGTGGTAGCAGAATTTCTTTACACAAAGTATCCTGACGATGATGAGGGATATTTGACAAAATTGAAGTCTCGTATTGTTAACAGAAAATCACTTGCAGCCATTGGTGAGAAAATGGAAATTCGCAGCATGCTGATTTACAACCAAGCGCGAAGCATCAACCTTGCTACTTTGGAGGGAAATGCCTTCGAAGCCATCATAGGCGCCATTTATTTAGATGGTGGATTTGAAAAAGCGAAGACGGTATTGATCAAGCATGTATTCAGAAATCATTTGAATTTCAGTCAATTATTATCTGAGGAACTCGATTTTAAATCCAAATTATTTATTTGGTGTCAAAAGAAAAAATTATCCCTTGAATTTGAGTTAATGCAGGAAACGCATGTAAACGGACAATGGAATTACGAGATGGCTGTTTTCGTGAATCGTACCGAATATGGACGAGGAAAAGGCTTTTCCAAGAAGGAAGCTGAGCAAGCAGCGGCGAAAGAAACCTTGCAATTAATGGGGGAAATTTAGACTGCGTTTAGCTCACCATTTTTTCACGGATCTTTTCTTACATCGCAAGTAAACACAATGTTTGCATTTATATAAAATCATAAAACTTGCAATCCTTGTTGATTATATTTAGATTTACTAACATTCGTGTTGAGTGGAATCGTTAATTATAATAAAAACACTAAAAAAATGAAAAAAGCACTTGAGATTATTTCGGCATCAGGCCTTTTATTGGGCCTTGTTTTTAAATTATTTCACTGGCCTGGCTGTGATTTGTTATTGATCTTTTCACTAGGTCTTTTTATACCTATTTTTTATCTATCAGAACTTGTGTCCGGGTGGAAGTCTAAACCATCAAAGTTTTTAATACTTGTAAATTTCTTAGCGCTGTCGACATTAACGGAAAGTATCCTTTTCAAGTTAATGCATTGGCCGGGAAGTGATATGATGTTAATAATAAGCTTGTGGTTTTTATGGCCTATTTACTTTATATCAAAAGGAATCATTCAACGCAAGGCGGTAAAAGGTACATTATTGAACGGTATGTTATATTCAATATTTCCGATTGCGATTCTTTTTGTTTTGATGCATTGGCCAGGTGTTGATGTAGTAAAAATATTTGCGTTTGGTATACTTTTAATTGTTGTGGCATCCTCTTTTTTGAGAAAGGAAAGCGTACAATTGATTGAATTGAATTTTTCGGGTAGTAACACAAAAATCACTTCTTTGGTAATATTTGCGTTTTTATATTTAATTGGGAGTAGGTATATTTCTAAAAGCGTATTAAATAATGAAAGTTATGCTCAACTTGAGTTACAAGAAAAATTTCAGTTAGAAAAAGAGTTGGGTGATCGCTACATCAATGAAAAAAATAAGGCCAAAGCGAACTACATTGATGCAGAGACGGTAAAATTGATTCACATCATCGATGATGTGAAATTGGATATAATTAGACAGGTTGGTGAGTTAAATCCAAGTGAAATACGCCGTTTTGATGATGATGTAGTATTGTGGAAAGTAGCTGACCCTGAAAAACTCGAGTTGACTGAAATAAATTTATTAGCTGTGGTGAATAAATTTAATTTAGACGTTGCTTCGTTTGAACTTATAGGTAGCAATATGAAATCATTGTCACGTTACGGAGGTGGATATGAAATATGGAAAGAATTCACTGAATTTCAAGCAACCTTAGTTAATCAATTAGAATCAACGGATAAAACAGAATTTAGTAATGGAAAAATTGTAGCATTAGAGGGAATGAAACAAAATACTCAATACTGGAGAACTAAGGAATCAGTCGAGTTTCTTAATAATAATCGCATGCACTGGATGGCAAGAACTTTTGTTAACAGTACCGTTTTACAATCAATTGTGCAGTTAACTGAAATGCAATTGGAGATCATTCGCATGCGTAACTTGGCCTTGTCTGGGTTATAAGGAGCGTCTGTTTTTAGAAACTCCTATTTGATAAAAGGGTATAGACATGCCCTTTTATCAAATAATTCTTTGAATGATGGATTTTATATTTTACTTTTGTTCCACAAAGTACAAGAACATGACAACTACAGAAATTATTTATGCAATTGGCGACCTATTTCAATGGTCATTTGGTTTCTTCGAATTCGTAGGAAATTACTTTAATACGATGGTTATCCTACTAGGATTCTTCGGTTTTGGGTATTGGAT
>CAIRMS010000235.1 GCA_903879765.1 uncultured Flavobacteriales bacterium | reverse complement strand
ATTTCTTATACTCTAAACCATCAAAAACATCGCTTTTGTCATTATTACAAAAATAGCAACAAAGCACACAGTTTTCTCTTGAATAAATATTTTTTGGATCTATTCGATCAACTTCCAACCACATCCCTCTACTCCTTCCTTGTTTCAAAATTCCATTTAACGGAAATCTATTTGATGTAAGTTTTGATGTTGTAACAATTCTCTGAACAATATCCTCATCAATTCCGCAATAATAGCACGTCTTTTTTTGACTCAAAAACCATGTGTAAAAATCTTTAAAATCTATAAACCCATTCAAATTCTTTCTTTTTCTCTCGTTATAATTGGTTTTTAATTTTTGAATTGGTTTTTCAACATATTTAAATTCTACTTTACTCATATTCCACCATTTTCATATTATTTATATCTACACTTCACCCCACCACTTCCAAAAAATGCTCATAAATCATCACCATAGCGAGGGTGTCGAGTTCGCAATAGCGGAGAAGCGCAGAGGAGAGGGCCGTTCGTTCGTTTTCGCTCATGTCGGTGTATTGAATGAAGCCGTATGCGGTTAATGCCGCGCCACCATTGTTGAGGTCTTCCATGTCACTGAATAAATCATCTAACTCATCGTTTGTCCAATCATTGAAAATTTGAGGGAGTGATTTGTAAGGATTAACAACTCCACTTGCATCTGAGGTGAGCCAAATGTGAGTTGCTTGAAAATTTTTGGATGTCACGCCAACATCACCGATTTGATGGCTGTATTTGTTCTTTAAAAACGCACTTCGCTTCATCAATGCCGGTAAAACCGCTTTGATGGAATTAGAACCTTTTGTGTTCGGATCAAAATAGTAGGATTTATAGACTTCGCACAAATCTACCATGTTACGGTCTCCAATCCATTCAAAGCCATTTTTCGCTTTTCGGTTTGTAATGGTTTGAATGAAGGCACAAAGTTCCATTTTATCCTCTTCGGAACTTTCCATCAATTGGTTATAAATGGCATTTAGGACGGTGTTCTCATGGTTGGAATAACGGAAAATCGTTCCAACTTCACCAAGTGCTTTTTTCAATGCTCGGACAAAAGCAAAATTTGGAAAGATCCCCGGCTGGACATTGATGAATTCTGATTCATGGGAAATTACTCCGTCAGCAGTTACTTTGTGATGTGAGAATTGAAACGCAATTTGTTCATATGGACGGCGGTTTTCATTGAAAGGAATGGCCACCATACTCGTTTCAAAATCGATAAAATGCAAGGGGAAGTGCCAACTTTCAATGGCTCGTTTCAATTCATCTTTCATGACATAAATGCTGTCGTCATTCTCCAACACCTTCTCAATTTGCAACCATTGTCTTTCACTTGCACTCAAGCGATTTGGATCCATTTTGAGTGGATAAAGTTCCTTGGTCAGTTCATTCATGTGAATGAGCTGATATTCGTTAAAGAGTTTGGAGCCAGATTTAAAATTCCAAACATCAAACAACTTTGGCCGATTAAACTCCTCATCCGTCCAATGAAAAGTGGATGTCCAGCATTCTTTGGCACCGGATTGTTTCACGCTTCCATTTTTACAATTGAATTCACATGTCTTACACTTCGAAAATGCCAATTGTGGCTTCATTTTCGTATCGCTTGAATACGCATCCGCGAAGCGCTGAATGATCTCATGAAATTCCCCATTCAATTTTTCGCTATACTTAAACTTCCCTAAATGGATATCCGAAACAATTTCAGATACATCCATTTTAGACAAAATGGACTCCCCTCCTATTTCTTCCAAATTGGACACCAAACGAATGGTATCCTTGCGCTTATCACCAGCTTTTGAAATGCGAAAACACTGATTCAATTGATTGATTTTGGCCTGTTTACTTTTATCCGCTAGCATCAAAAAGGAGCTAACGAAGTATGTTGGACACATCTTTTGAATCACATATTGCTGAAAGGCTACATCAAACAAATACGGTTTCCATTTTCCATCCAAACCACCTCTTGCTCCGATAAATGTCGTAGTAACTGTATCATAGGACTTTGCTTTGACTTCAATTAATTGAAGGTGATTGCCGTTTTTTACGACCACATCCGCACGGATAAATAAATGCTCAAAGCGAAATGCACCCTCAAAAATAACAACCTGTTCTCTTTTTAGTAATTCCAAGGTTTGCTCGACAGCCTCATCATATTGCCAATGTTCCGCCTGAATTAATATTCCGTCCGGGTATTCTAACCTCGCCAGTTCCTCCACCTGAAAACCACCATCTGCCAACGCTAATAAAAAGGGATCATCTGACCGCGTGTTTTCATATAGGTCCGGATGAGCTGCATAATACAATTTGCTTGGACAATCCAGAGCCAATTTGAATTTTGATTTCGTTAAGTATCGTTTTTTCGTCATTTTATATTTTCATTTATTAATTCACCACGCACGTGCAATAAGTCATCTTGCAATGAACTTAAAGGGATTCCATTCAGTGAAATGGAACTTAACATGACTTCATTTTTATAATTATAGCGATCCAACTTAAATTCTAATTGATCCATACGGAAGGAATCTTCTTGAAAATTAAACTTGGACACCAATCCTGTGTATCGAATTAAAAACCGAAGTTGCAAAGGGGATTCAAAATGTTCCTGATCTTGGTTTACTTCATACCTCGAAAAAAGCGAACTGGGCAAACAAAGTTCCTTTGCTGAAATCATTTCGATCAAACGGCTTTTCTTACGCAATTCAATTCTCGCGGAATCATCTAAAAGCAAACGAATGGATGTCAAAGGTTTTGCATATTCAGTCCAATTTGAATATCCCAATTTTT
>CAIRMS010000234.1 GCA_903879765.1 uncultured Flavobacteriales bacterium | reverse complement strand
GTTTAAATTGAGGTCTCCACAGAAAATCACCGCTTGATTTGTTCCCTTTATCACTTCATGTATTTTCTGAAGGATCAACTCGGTACTTTTCATTCGTGCGGTTTCTCCCACGTGATCAAAATGTGTATTAAACACCCAAAAAGTATCCTTGGATTGAATGTCTAGAAATTCTGCATACGTAGAAATGCGATTCAAGGCTGCATCCCAACCTTTCGATGGAATATCTGGAGTAGGAGAGAGCCAAAAAGTCCCTGAAATCAAGATTTGAAAACGTTCTTTTTTGTAGAAAATAGGGGAGAACTCACCTGCGTTTATTCCGTCATCGCGTCCAACACCGACTGAAGCAAATCCTGGTAGATTCAACAATAATTGTTCTCGTTGATGCACTAATACTTCTTGCAAGCCGATGATGTCAACTTCGAATCGTTTAATTTGACTCGAAATAGCTGTGTGTCGATCAGTCCAAGGGCTTGCGTTCGACGTGGTGATGTCGTAACGAATGTTATAGGACATCAGATTCAAACTGGTCTGAGCTTGAATCGACAAAATCCCACAGAGGAAAAAAGAAAGAATGACTGATTGTAACTTCATCAATACGACTCGTCCATGTTCGGAACTTTGCTTGAAGTCTTTTTATAATATCCATTCGCTGAAATACCATTGCCAAAACCACATTCGAAACCAGTTTGAGTCACTTTAACAGCCTTGGAATTAAATGTAAATTTAATTGTGCAATCTCCTGACTTGTATATGGCTACACCATTTTTAATTTTCAATACTTCTATTAATTCACCCATATTATGGCTTGGTGGACCACCAACAACAAAGAGACTCACATTGATTTTATCCGTTCCGATTTTCTGAACTTTAACGGTTCCATCACCATAATTACCGTGATCGTATTCATAGGTCCCCGTTGGATTTAATTCCGTGAAGACAGGTTTAGATATACTCGACAAAGAGAGAAATAAACAAAAAAGGATAAGAATATTTGAAAAGCGCTTCATCAGGTAAGGTTTATTGATTTCGACCTAAAACTAAGTAAAATTTCCGTTCTCAGAAAAAAATAAAAGTCCTGACAGTAATGCCAGGACTTTCAACAATTATTTTAAAGGAATCACTTCACATCAAAACGATCAAGGTTCATCACTTTTGTCCAAGCGGCAATGAAATCTTTTACGAATTTCTCTTTTGCATCGGCACTTGCATACACTTCTGCTAAAGCACGTAATTCTGAGTTCGAACCAAAGATTAGGTCAGCGCGTGTCGCAGTCCATTTGACATCTCCTGATTTACGATCGCGTCCAACGAATACTTCTTTCGTGTCTGAAGTTGCTTTCCACTCGGTAGACATGTCTAAAAGATTTACAAAGAAATCATTCGACAAAGTACCAGGACGGTTAGTCAAAATTCCATTGTTGTCATTGTTGTAATTCGCATTCAACGAACGCATCCCTCCAACAAGAACAGTCATTTCTGGAGCAGTTAAGGTTAACAATTGTGCTTTATCCACTAATAATTCTTCCGTCGACAAAGTATATTGCGTTTTCGTGTAGTTTCTGAATCCATCTGCCATTGGCTCAAGAACTGCGAAGGATTTCACATCTGTTTGTTCTTGCGTCGCATCCATTCTTCCAGGCGTGAAAGGAACAGTCATTGAATATCCTGCTTTTTTCGCTGCTTCTTCAACTGAAATGCTTCCTGCTAATACAATTAAATCAGCCATTGAGATTTTCTTCGTCGTGTTTTTCGCGTTGAAATCTCCTTGAATTATTCTCAAAGCTTTCAATACACGGTCTAATTGCGCTGGATTATTCGCTTCCCAGTTGCGTTGTGGTTCCAATTGAATACGTGCACCGTTGGCTCCACCACGCTTGTCTGAACCTCTATATGTACTTGCAGATGCCCATGCCGTTTCTATGAATTCATTTGCTGGAATTCCCGAAGCAAGTATGCTTGTTTTCAATTGAGCGATGTCTTGTGCATTTACGATTTCGTGATTCAATGTTGGAATTGGATCTTGCCAAATCAAGTTTTCTTTCGGTGCTTCTGGACCTAAATAAAGGGAGTTTGGACCCATGTCACGGTGTGTTAATTTAAACCAAGCACGAGCAAACGCATCTTCAAATTGCTCCGGATGCTCCATGAATCGTTGTGAAACCAAGTTGTAAGCAGGATCAAAGCGCATGGATAAATCTGTAGTCAACATCGTTGGCAATTGTTTTTT
>CAIRMS010000233.1 GCA_903879765.1 uncultured Flavobacteriales bacterium | reverse complement strand
GAAAAGAAAGATTATGAACGTTTGTACTCGAAGTACATCAAAGGAAATAATTCCGCTGCAGACTCTTTGGTTTACAATTATTCAAGTATCTATAATAACGTGACCGCGTTGCTTTCAAAGGGGAATAACAAGGTTCAGATGGCATTCGATCTTGACCCAGAAAACTTACGTCCATATCTTGGAAAGCCAAACTTTAAAAAAGTATTGCGCGCTGCTATTAACCAAGAATACTATGAATCTACGTTTACTGGAACAGCGGTTGTTGTTTCGGAAGGAACAAAATACTTATTTGTAAACCTCCTTCAAAGCTTGATATTTGCCATTATTTCCATTGCAATATTAATGGCGTTTTTGTTCCGGTCAATTAAAATCATTGTGGTTTCTATGATTCCCAATATCATTCCTTTGCTTTTCACCGCTGGAATTATGGGATACTTCAAAATTCCGTTGAAACCATCGACAATTTTAGTATTTGGTATTGCCTTAGGAATCACCGTTGATAACGCCATCCTATTTTTAGCTAAGTACCGACAAGAATTACGCGCGCATTCGTGGGATGTTAAGCATGCCATATTACTTTCTTTGAGAGAAACAGGACTTGGTATTTTCTATACCTCAGTGATTTTATTCTTTGGATTTATCATGTTTGTCTTCTCTCAATTTGGTGGAACAAAGGGACTTGGTTTATTGGTTTCAATTACGATTTTAGTGGGAATGGTGACAAACTTAATCATCCTTCCTTCCTTATTATTAACCTTTGAACGCAAGTCATTTGTGAAGTCATTTGA
Organism: uncultured Flavobacteriales bacterium; assembly: GCA_903879765.1. GTDB lineage: Bacteria > Bacteroidota > Bacteroidia > Flavobacteriales_D > Crocinitomicaceae > UBA952. Next base: position 17,914 of record CAIRMS010000233.1, on the reverse strand, counting down.
AGAGCCTTACTTTGATATCTACGATGAGGAAACAGACTATGATACCGATAAACTAGAAGTTGAAATCGAAGGGATCCGTAAAGAAATTGAGGGATAATAAAATCTCAATCCCATAAAAAAAGACAGCCGTAAGCTGTCTTTTTTGTTTTCTATAAACGTTGTTAAACTATCCGTTTAATTTTTTAACCATTGTTAGAATCGTTGCTAATGCCACGGTTTCTCCTGTTTCATCGTAAACATCTACTAAGAACTTCACGATGCCTTTCGGGATGTCATCCTCACTGCGTTTTTCTTGATCGATTTTTTCCTTCACCGTGAAACGCACACCTATTGTTGCTCCTGGATATACTGGCTTTGTGAAACGCGCTTCCTCTAAGCCGTAATTTAAAAGCACAGGTCCTTTTTTCGGATCAACAAACAATCCTGCTGCTTTGGAAAGGATGAAATATCCATGGGCAACACGACGTTCAAAAATCGTTCCTTCCAAGGAAGTAGCATCCATATGTGCATAGAAATTATCTCCTGAAACATTGGCAAAATTGACAATGTCCGCATCGCTAACGGTATGCTTATGTGTAAATACTGTTTCTCCTATCACAAGTTCTTCGAAGTGCTTTCTAAACACGTGTGGATTTGCTTCGGGCATCTCTGCTCCCACTTGGAATTGCTCTGTGATCGCAGTAATTGTAGTCGGGTGTCCTTGTATTGCTGTTCGTTGTAAATAGTGCAAAACACCACGTTTTCCACCCATTTCTTCTCCACCTCCAGCACGACCTGGACCACCATGTGTTAACAAAGGCATCGGCGAACCATGTCCAGTACTTTCCTTTGCACATTGTTCATTTAACACGAGGATACGTCCGTGCATACTTGCAGCACCAACTACATAATCACGCGCTTCTTGATTATCTGGAGTGACGATGGAAGAGACTAAAGACCCCTTACCCATTTTCGCTAATTCGATGGCATCATCCAAATCTTTATATGGCATGATGGTCGCAACTGGACCAAAGGCCTCGATATCGTGACATGCCGTTTGATGGAAGGGGTTATCATTTCTAAATAAGATCGGAGAGAAAAACGCCTCTCTTTTTGCTGATGCACCAATGATTTCAAAATCATCCAAATCACCAAAGACAATGCGCTGCGATTTGCTAAGTTCTTCCACAGATGCTCGAACACGTTCTGCTTGTAATCTTGTTGCCAAAGGACCCATTCGTACGCCTTCCTCCGATGGATTTCCGATTTTCGTGGAAGCCAAACGCGCTGAAATAGCTGATTGAACCTCATCGATTACGTTTTCCGGAACCATAATTCTTCGGACAGCTGTACATTTTTGTCCCGCTTTTATCGTGATTTCCTTTACTGTTTCTTTAATAAATAAATCGAACTCTACTGTTCCAGGAGTAGCTTTTTGACCTAAAACAGTTGCATTTAAGGAGTCGGCTTCCAAATTAAAAGAAACACTTTCTTGAGAAATGCGCGGCAATCCTTTTAAAATTTTTCCTGTAGCAGCACTTCCAGTAAATGTTACGATGTCTCTAGCATCAACATGATCTAAAATTCCTCGTCCTAATCCACAAATCAATTGCAGGGATCCTTCAGGAAGTATTTTAGATGAGATGATATCGCGCACAACTACTTCAGTTAAGTAACATGTATACTCCGATGGTTTTACCAATGCTGGAACACCTGCCATTAAATTCACGGCGATTTTTTCCAACATCCCCCAAACCGGGAAATTAAAGGCATTGATGTGAACCGCCACTCCTTCTTTTGGAACCATAATGTGGTGACCTATAAATGTTCCGTTTTTTGACAATGGCGCAGCAGAACCATCCACATAATAAGGTAAATCAGGAAATTGTCTTCTTAAAGAAGCGTTTGCAAAAAGATTTCCGATTCCGCCTTCAATGTCGATCCATGAATCCACTTTCGTTGCACCCGTCCAAGAACTTACCTCATAATAACGGTCTTTACGTTCCATTAAAAATAGTGCAAGTGCTTTGAGCATTCTGCCTCTTTCTTGAAAGGTCATTTTACGTAAAGCTCTTCCTCCGGTGCGACGACCATAATCTAAGACTTGCTCGTAATCAATTCCTGCGCTCGATACTGATCCGATTTCTGCATTCGTTACCGCATGAAAAAGTTGTGTTTCGATTCCATCACCTGTCATCCAATTTCCAAGGATGTAATTTTGAAAAGTACTCATAAACGATTAGTTACAAAGAAGTTATCCAACGGATGAGGTCATTCCCATTGGCATACACCATTAAGGTTAATAATAAGACGATTCCAACCATTTGAGCGTACTCCAATACTTTTTGAGGTGCTTCTTTTCCGGTGATGATTTCGTATAGCAAGAACACCACATGTCCACCATCTAAAGCTGGAATTGGTAAGATATTCATGAAGGCTAAAATAATGGATAAAAGGGCTGTCGATAACCAGAACGATTCCCAATCCCAAACTGGTGGAAACATGTTTCCTATAGAGGCAAATCCACCGATTGAAGTAGCTCCTTTTTTCGTAAAGACAAATTTAAACTGAGAAATATAATCTGAAAGCGTGTTTTTTCCATAACTCATTCCAATCGCAATGCTTTGACCTAGACCATAGTATTTCGTTTGAATCGCATTGGAATCAATGAGGATTTTTCCACTTGTTTGAAATCCGATTGTTCCATCTTGTTTTACCTTCGTTTTTAATTCAAGTGTATCTTTTCCTCGTAAAACTGTTAGGTTTGTGCGTTTCCCTTTTGCGTCATATAGACCTTTGGTAAGTTCATCGAAATAAGTCACTTGTTGCTTTCCAACGCTGAGAATAATATCGTCTTTTTTAAGTCCTGCGGCTTTTGCCGGGGAATTTTTGACTACTTCGCCAACGCTGTGTTTGCTTGATCTTAATCCGAAAGCTGGCAAAGCTCCTACTTGAAATAAGGTTCGGTCAATTTCCTTTGGAAGATGAATACTTTCTTTAGATCCATCTGGATGAAGCACCGTCAAATTTCTTGCTCCACGGAACATGATGCCTTTATTTAACTCATCTAAATTCAAGACTTCTTTTCCTTCAATCGTTAACACTTTGTCGCCTGAACTCATGTGGTATTTTTCCAAATATGGATGAACGCTTAATCCATGCTCTAAATTCACAGGCTTCAATTCCATTTGACCCCAAGTAAATACGACCCCGATATAAATAATAAATCCCAGGATGAGATTAACGACAACTCCGCCTACCATGATGATTAGTCGTTGCCAAGCTTTTTTCGAACGGAATTCCCACTCTTGTGCAGGTTGTTTTAGTTGCTCTGTGTCCATAGACTCATCAATCATCCCGGCAATTTTCACGTAACCACCCAGTGGAAGCCAGCCAAATCCCCATTCAGTAGTATTTGGGTCTTCTTTCCATTCCTTTGGTGAATCCTTTGTAAACCAAGCTGTTTTCGTAACTCCATTTACTTTTTTTCGTCTAAAAACAGAAAAAAATGGATTAAAAAACAAGTAAAACTTTTCGATCCGTGTTTTAAATAGTCTTGCAGGTATAAAATGACCGAATTCATGTAAGGTCACTAAAATCGCAAGTGACAAAAATAACTGTGCTGCTTTAATCAAAAAATCCATATTTCTTTTTTATGAATAACAAATATACGCTTATTAATAGACCTAGTTTTTACCGTTTTCGGTGAGATTAATGGGCTTCTAACCAATTTTGAGCGATCTTCCATTCAACCTCCATAGGAACGACTAATTTAATGGCGTTTTCCATCGCCTCTTTGACTAATGTTTGCATGCGTTCTTCTTCCGAAATATGCACGTCAAAAACGAGCTCATCATGAACTTGTAAAATCATTTTTGATTGAACGTTTTCTTCTTTCATTGCCTGATGAACCGCAATCATCGCCATTTTTATAATATCCGCTGCAGATCCTTGAATCGGCGCATTAACGGCATTTCTTTCTGCGTAACCACGAACCACCGCATTCGCTGAATTAATATCTGGTAAATACCTTCTGCGTTTCATAATTGTTTCCACATAGCCCAATTCTCTTGCTTGCGCAATTACGTGGTCCATGTATTTTTTTATGGTATTGTATTGCTCAAAATAGGCATCAATGATTCCTTTTGCTTCTGTTCGAGAAATGGACAAATTCTGCGCTAATCCAAATGCTGATTGACCGTAAATAATCCCGAAATTGACCGCTTTTGCAGCACTTCGTTGCTCTCGTGTAACCTCATCTATTGGTGTATGAAAAACTTTCGCCGCTGTAGCAGCGTGAATATCTTGACCTTGTTGAAAGGCTTCAATCATATTCGGGTCCTCACTTAATGCAGCAATAATTCTCAATTCTATTTGAGAATAATCCACCGCCATTAACTTAAATTCGGAACTCCTAGCGACAAATGCGCGGCGTATTTCTCGTCCTTTGGCAGAGCGAATCGGAATGTTTTGCAAGTTTGGATTGTTCGAGCTTAATCGGCCCGTAGCCGTGACCGTTTGCATAAAATTGGTGTGGATTCGTCCGTCTATTTTGTCACACATCGTCGGAAGTGGATCAACATACGTACTTTTTAATTTACGCAATTGTCGGTACTCCAAAATCATTGGAATAATTGCATGATCATGTTCGTGTTTTTGAAGAATATCCTCCGAAGTCGCATATTGTCCGGTCTTCGTTTTCTTGGCTTTGCTAGATATTTTTAGTTTTTCAAAAAGCACTTCACCCAGTTGTTTTGGAGAGTCGATATTGAAATCTTCCCCTGCAGCAGCTTTGATTTCTTCGTCCAAACGGATTAAAGTATGATCTAATTCTTTCGAATAATCGATTAAAGCAGGAACATCTATCGAAATTCCTTCAAACTCCATGTCCTTTAATACCTTAACTAAAGGCATTTCCATGTTGTAAAACAATTCAGAAAGATGGGGTTTTTGAATTTCAGGTTCGAACAACGCTTTCAATTGAAGCGTAATATCCGCATCTTCACACGCATAATCGCAGATTTCCTCTGGTTTCAAATCACGCATATTGCCTTGGCCCTTCCCTTTTTTACCTATTAAGGTTTCAATGGAAACGGGCTGATAATTCAGGTAAAATGTGGACAAGAAATCCATGCTTTGTTTTGCCTCCGGATTGATTAAATAATGTGCAATCATCGTATCAAAAATAGGCTCTGCTACCTCGATACCATAGCGTTGCAATACTTTGAGATCATACTTAATGTTATGCGCAATTTTCTCAATAGATGGATCATCAAATAGAGGTTTGAATTCCTCCACAATTTTTTTAGCTGCTTCAAATTCAGCTGGAACAGGTACATAAAATGCTTCACGTGCCTTGTAAGAAAATGAAAATCCAACAAGATCCGCGTGCAATGCATCAATGTCCGTTGTTTCCGTATCAAAGCAAACCTGTGAGTGTTTTAATAGAATTTCCAACAATTCTTTTCGCTCTTCTGCTGTAGAAATTAAATGATAACTTGGGCGTTCAGTAGCGATGGTTTTATAATTTGCTGTTGGTGTTGCTTCTTGTGGCTCAATCATACTTTGAACGCCAAATAAATCGAGTTGTGAGGCGTCTTTGGGTTCTTTTGGTGTTGCTCCACTAGCCGCGGTTGTGATCACAATTTCTTCACCGATAACACGTTTTGCTAATGTTCTAAACTCCAATTCCGTGAATATCTGCATGACTTTTTCTGCATCGACATCACACATCTCCAATTCGGACTCATTGAACTCGACATCGACATCACAAATAATGGTTGCCAACATTTTTGAAACCCTTCCTTGGTCCGCGAAATTGATCACGTTTTCTTGTTGCTTGCCTTTTAATTCATGCGCATGGTCAATTAGGTTTTCTACTGACCCATATTTTGCAATCAATGTTTTAGCCGTTTTTTCACCGATTCCTGGAATTCCTGGAATATTATCGGAAGCATCTCCCCAAAGTCCTAAAATGTCAATCACTTGTTCTGGGCGTTCCACTTCAAACTTTTCACACACTTCTTTCACACCTAAAATCTCTGGTGGATTTCCCCCGCGTCCAGGTTTGAACATAAAAATATTCTCGCTTACAAGTTGAGCATAATCTTTATCTGGCGTCATCATATACGTGGTGAAACCATGTTTTTCCGCAACCTTAGCCACTGTTCCTACTACGTCGTCTGCCTCAAACCCAGGAACTTCCAAAATAGGTACATTGAAAGCCTCCACAATTTGTTTAATAGGATGAATCATCGAACGAATATCCTCCGGCATTTCTTCTCGTTGTGCTTTGTATGCAGCAAATCCTTCTTGACGATGTGTGGATCCGCCTGGTGGATCAAATACGACAGCTAAATGTGTCGGTTTTTCATTCTTGATTACGTCAATGAGGACATTTGTAAATCCAAATGCCGCAGAAGTGTTTTGACCTTTAGAATTAACCCTAGGGTTTTTCGAAAAGGCAAAATAAGCACGATAAATCAATGCGTAAGCATCAAGTAAGAATAGTTTTTTTGGGTGGTCCGCTGAAAGCATTAGTGTTTATCTAGATTAAGATTTAAATTTTTCGGTGAAATCGACTTCGTGTAATTTACCGGTACTCTAAAGGGAATAAATAAAAGTCCTGTTTTAACTTTTCCCTTCAATTCCAATTGGGCCGTTTCCTTAAAACGATAGCGAATAAGTTTACCCAATATTCCGTCCGCAAATTTTACATGCACAAGGGTATTGACATCGTTGTCTTTTTTTGATTTTAAACGTATTTTTTCGTCCAAATACACATCCCCTAATTTTTCTCCATCGACATATAATTCGAGTGTGGATGGTCTGATTTTAATTGGTGTCCAAGTGTTATTATGAATAATCGTATTAAAACGTAACGCCGCCTCGTCCAAATTCAAATTTTCCATTTTCATATCGTAACTCACTACTTCCACTGGGTCTTCAAATGTGGCACAGGAGGCAAAAAAGAATAGAAGGAAAAGAAAACTAAACGTTTTCATTCAACATCAATTTAGTATAGTTGGAGAAGAAATAAGGAATCGTTTCAATGCCTCGGTAATAATTAAAAAGTCCAAAATGCTCATTAGGAGAGTGAATCGCATCGCTATCAAGACCAAATCCCATCATCATGGTTTTCAAACCAAGTTCTTGCTCAAACATTGCAATAATTGGAATGCTCCCGCCGCTTCTAACCGGAATCGGTTTTTTTCCAAAAGTAGTTTCATACGATAAACTCGCCGCTTTGTAAGCAATCGAATCTGTAGGTGTCACAACAGGCTCTCCACCATGATGTGGATGTACTTTCACACGAACACTTTTTGGTGCTATGGATTCAAAGTGTTTCACGAATAATTCTGTTATTTCCTCTGATGTTTGATGAGGAACCAAACGCATAGAGATTTTAGCTTGAGCCTTTGAAGCAATCACCGTTTTTGCGCCTTCCCCTATATATCCACCCCAAATTCCATTTACATCCAAGGTTGGACGAATAGATCCGCGTTCCATTGTCGAATATGTCGCTTCACCATGCGTCTCTTCAATATTCAACGCTTTGCAATAAGCCTTGTTAGAAAATGGTGCTTTCGCCATCTCGCTGCGTTCCTCAATGGATAATTCTTGCACTGTATCATAAAAACCAGGAATAGTAATCCTTCCATTTTCATCGTGCAGAGAAGCAATCATTTCAGTTAATATATTGATGGGATTTGCTACGCAACCACCATAGAGTCCGGAATGCAAATCTCGATTTGGACCAACAACCTCCACTTCTACATAACTCAATCCTCTTAGCCCTGTTGTGATCGATGGAACATCATTTGCTAACATTCCTGTATCGGAAACCAAAATAATATCTGCTGCTAATTTTGCTTTATTCTCTTTGACATAAATTGCCAAATTCGGACTACCTACTTCTTCCTCCCCTTCAATCATAAATTTCACGTTACACGGAAGTTCGTTGCTTGCTAACATCGCTTCAAACGCTTTCATATGCATGAACATTTGTCCTTTATCATCGCAAGCGCCGCGGGCAAAAATCGCTCCCATTGGATGAATCGGTGTTTCTTTGATAACTGGTTCAAATGGTGGCGAAGTCCATAATTCAATTGGATCTGCTGGCTGGACATCGTAATGACCATAAACCAAAATGGTTGGTAAGGCAGAATCGATGATTTTTTCTGCATAAACTATGGGGTGTCCAGCGGTTGGGCATATTTCCACGGCATCCAAGCCTATTTCCTTCATGTGTTTTGCTAATTCATCTGCACAATGAGCAACATCGTCTTTGTAAATTGGGTCGGCAGAAACCGATGGAATACGTAATAATTCAACTAATTCTTTTAGGAATTTATCTTTATTTCCTTGTATATAATCTTGTGTGTTTTTCATGCTGTTTTTTTGAGACTCAAAGTTGCGAAAATTCATTGATTTTTAGTTATTGAAACATTATATTAATTTTGTCATGCAACCATTCTTTTAAACAAATGGTCTTAGTGTCAATTCAATAGATTATGATGAACTCTTTACGCGCATTTTTTTTAGGAGTATTTACCTTGGTTAATACCCTTTCTTTCGCTCAACCTATCACAGTTTCTACTGTTCAATCACCTCAACAACTTGTTGATAATGTATTACTTGGATTTGGTGTGACCGCATTAAACGTAACCATCAATGGTGATCCACTATTAGCAAATGTTCCTCAAGGAAATGTAGGGTTCTTTACAAGTTCCAATCCTGCCTTTCCAATTGACAGTGGGTTGATATTAACGACTGGTAATGCCATTGGGGCAATTGGACCGAATATTCAAGGTTCCTTTACGAATAATACTCCGCCTACCCCGATGGTTTCATCGGATCCACACCTAAATGATATTGCTGCGGGTGGGGTAACTAATGGAGTTGTTTTAGAATTTGATTTTATTCCTCAGGGAGATTCGGTTATTTTCAACTACATGTTTGGGTCGGATGAGTACCCTGAATTTTCACCATCAACTTTTAATGACGCCTTTGGACTATTCCTTTGGGGACCTGGAATCTCCGGATCATATGTCCAAGCCGGATATCCTAATGGCGGAGTAAACATTGCGACAATTCCTGGTGGAATTCCAGTAACCATAAACAATGTAGGTGATGTTTCCAATACAGCATATTATGTATTTAATGAAAATGCGTCGACGCTTACCTACGGTGACGCCATTCAATACGATGGAACAACCGTAAAATTAACGGCTGCTGCTGCTGTTCAATGTAACCAACTTTATCACATTAAATTGGCCATTTCGAATGTTGGAGATCAATCCTACGATTCTGGTGTGTTCTTAGAAGCTGGAAGTTTCAGCTCGGCTGCGGTTGATGTAGCAGTTGCAACAGTTTCTGGTGACACGACAATCATTGAGGGTTGTACTTTCGCTGATTTTATTTTTACGCGTCCTGCTGGACAAACCAACGACACATTAATCATTAATTACACCATAGGTGGAGTTGCACAAGAGGGTATTGATTACAATAACTTAATCAACCCAATAACCTTTTTACCTGGGGAGGATACTGTGATCATTAACTTGAATCCTATCCAAGACAACGTTACAGAAGGATTTGAATCTGTAGTCATTTCTGTTGAAATCATTAATCCATGTGGGGATACAATTATTTCATCCGGAACGATTTACATTGGTGAAGGACCTATCATAAATATTACGGAAACAGATGTAAGTATTTTTTGTGCAAATGATAGTGTGCCACTCAGCGCGTCAGCCTTCGGTGGTTACGCACCTTATCAATACGAGTGGACGAATATGTCCGGTGTGCCGATAAGTACGAATGATACAATCATCGGAGCAATAAACACAAATGGAACCGTACAATACCTCGTAACAGCGACGGATAACTGTAACTTTTCACAAACAGATACCGTTAGTTTAACCTTAAATCAAACCATCGCAATTGATACGATATTTACAGGATTGGCAACGTGTCAACCAACAGGATTTGTTTCCGTTATTGCAAGCGGATTAAATGGTGTTCCAACATATTCTTGGACAGGTCCAGGTCCAGGCGGATTTATAGATGCCTCGGTTTGGCAAAACCTCCCTACTGGTTGGTATTATATTACTGTAGAAGATAATGTTTGCTCCGTTTCTGATAGTGCATTTGTGGGGGTTCAAAATACACCCGATGCTGAATTCAGTGCTTCACCCGTTCAAGGATGTGCTCCATTTGACGTAACATTCCAAAACAATAGTTTAAATGCGAATAATTACGCTTGGGACTTTGGTGATGGACAAACTGCAACAAGTGGAAACCTAAACAATGTTACTCATCAATATACAGGTCCATTTGGAATATATCCTGTTCGACTCGTTGCTTTCCAAAGTGCACAATGTTCAGATACCGCATACTTCCTTATTCAAGTGAACGTTTGTGGATGTATGGATCCTATCGCATTAAATTACAACGCGGGGGCAAATGTGGATGATGGATCATGTGTTTACCAAACAGGGTGTACTGATCCGAATGCTTTAAACTACGATGCAGGAGCGATTGTTGACGACGGTAGTTGCTTTTATCCTATTCCGCTTGTTGAGGCACCAAACGTATTTAGTCCTGATGGCGATGGCATAAACGAAACCTATTTTTTAAACACGGAAAATGTGGTTACATTGGAATTGACCATTTTCAACCGATGGGGAAATCTCTTGTTTGAGAAAACTGCCTCTGACCTTGTAAATGTTCCAAGCAATAATCCTAAATGGGATGGAAAAATAAACGGAGTCATTGCAAATGAAGGTGTTTACTTTTACAAGTACACGGGATACAATATTTCTGGTCAAGAAGTAACGGGACATGGATTTTTACACCTTGTAACCAAGCCATAACTGTTGATTATCCTACAATGGAAATGAAAGATGAAAAAATCCTTTCAGCGTGCTAAATTTTTTATTCTTTTAGCTGCGATTTTAATCGTTTTCTTTGGGTTTTTCTTTTTTTCTTTAAATCAATCTGGTTCCTTGGTAAAAGGGGACAGGTATTATGGTGGTTTGTTTTCGTATTCTCTTCCAGAGAAAATAAGCAGTTTATTTCCTCAGGAAACAAATGCGCTTTCCGAGCTTCGAATCATTAGTCAACTATTTGATCCGCTTGTCAAACAATCTGACTCGAAGGGTACCATTGAGAATTGCTTAGCCAAATCCATTGAAATCGATAAGCAAGGGACATTAGTACACATTAAACTAAGACGAGGCGTGTTGTTTAATAATGACGATTGCTTCGCAGGTGCATCACGTGAATTAACTGCGGAAGATGTGGCTTTTACCTTCAGTTTGGCATGTTCTAATCAACCATTAAATCAATCGAACACACTTTTAATGGGAAAAATACAAGGTTCTGTTTCTTATTTTAAGAATGGTTTAAACCCTGATAAATCGACCGTTTCAGGAATTCACATAGTCAATCCCTATGAATTAGAAATTCATTTGACGCGCCCCTATAACAACTTTAAACAACTTTTAGCACATCCAAGCTTAGGTATCTTATCTAAAATTTCTTGGGGTTTTTACGGTGGGAAGCTTCATTTACACCCGGTTGGATCTGGACCATTTTTTATCAAATCGATGACAGATACCATTTTAGAATTAGCTAGAAACGAACATTACTGGCGGCACGATGAATTTGGGAATCAATTACCCTATTTAGACGAAGTACACGTTTTAACGAATATGAAATTAACTCAGGAATACCCGCTTTTCTCAAAAGAAAAAGTAGACCTGTTGTTTGACTTGCCTGTTAATGACTTAGAAAAAGCGTTTGGCACCTTAACAGATGCAAAAAAAGGAAAAAACTTACTTCATCGGGTTCACATCCAAAAAGCATCAAAAATTCACTACCTCGCATGGAATATGAACAGTGAACCTTTTAACAATCCGCTTGTGCGAAAAGCTTTTCAACTTGCCATTAACAGAGATTATATCTGTTCTGAAATATTACGAGGTGATGGTCAAGCGCTAAACCGTGGATTTATTCCTACCTGTGCATATTATTCAAATCCAAACCTTGAATTGATTCAACAGGATTTAATGCGCGCTCGAAATTTTTTAAAAGAAGCTGGTTATAATGAAAAAAATCCCTTTCCAACTATTTCCTTTTTAATAAACAATCAAAAAGGAAGTAATGCTGATCTGTGGTGCAAAGAAGTTTGTAGGCAATTAAAAACAGGACTAGGTATTCCTATTCACATTGAATATGTTGGAACAAAGGAACGCGATAATCTGATTAAAACAGGAAAAGCGCAAATATGGAAGACTGGTTGGGTTGGGGATTATCCCGATGCGGAGTCATACCTCAGGTTGTTTTATCAAGAAATTGGAGAAACTCCCTCTGTCGAAAATTACTTTTATCATTCAAGGTATAATCGATTGTACTTAAATTCTATTTTGACATCTAATAAAAAAGAAAAGCTGTTCTATCAGCGAGCATGCGAAGAAATCATCGCAAATGAAAATGCTATTTTACCTATTTATTCTGAAGACTTTTTTGTGCTCATCAACCTTCGTGTAAGAGGGTTTAAGATGAATCCCTCTGGAATCATCGATTTCTCTCATATTTACATAAAAAACATAGAGAATTAAGTAGTTAATTCTGCAAGGATGTTGTCACCCAAGATTTACCCCAATTTTCATGTTCTTCAGTGGACCATAAAGTTGGATAAAAGATTCTTTTTTGAAAACGAGGAGGTAAATACTTTTGCCAATTTGTGCCTCCGGTAGCCGCAATATCACTTGCTTCGCGTGCTAAATAACGCACAGCAGATTTATAATGAGCTAAGGGCCAATTTACATTCACATTTGTATCATTTTCTCTCAAGACATTTTTTACTTCTTCATCCTCTTGGTCCTCTTGACTTAGCCTCAAGTAAGATCGCCACAAGTTCTTATCTCGACAATTTTCTCCTTGTGCTATAAATGATGCGCGGTACTTCTCTTCGAATTGAATCAAGGTTAAGGTTTTCTTACCTGTTGCAGATTCGGTTGCACCCTCTTTCCAATAAATATGTTCGAACATCTCTGTGATCGTAGATTCCTGCGAGAAATTAGCACGGAGATCTTTGGTAACTAATTGTAAAAAATCAGTGCTGTATATTTCAATTTGTCGGTATTGAGCCGATTGAAATCCACTAGCTGGGAGTAGCGCCATACGAAATTGTAAAAACTCTTCACGGTCCATGCCCTCAATCATGATTTCAAAACTCTTGATAAGTGCATCAAAATACCGATTGATGCGAGTGACACGTGAAACAAAATACGCTTTTGTCAACTCTTTCTTTTCACCGATTTGCTCAAATTCGCGAAGTGCCAACTTAAAATACAACTCCGTTATTTGATGATACATGATAAAAATTGTCTCGTCTGGGAAATGTGTTTTAGGTTTTTGTAACGTTAGAAGCGTGTCCAATTGAATGTAGTCCCAATAGGTTGTTACATCCGTGTGAAGTAGTCCTTCTAAATAAGATGGTAAATTCTCACCTAACGCCGCATACTTTTGATTGAGCTTTTCTAATAATTCTTTTGTGATTTCCATATGCGAATAAATTTGATTTTCGAAATTACATTTTTTTTCTTTAACCACTTTCTTTTTAGCTTTACGCTTTAACACGATACCATGATTAATTACAACCCTAAGAATTGGCTTTCCTTTATTTTCTCTTTTCACAAAAGTGATACAGTTACAATACTATGGAAACAACTCATCTATATTGGACTTTTAACGGCTCTCATTACATTCTTAGAAATTCGTTTCTTTCCAAACGCAACGTATTTAAAAAACCTTACAACGGTCTATTCATTACTTGGGTTTGTTATTTCCCTTTTGCTCGTATTTCGAACAAATACCGCTTATGATAGATGGTGGGAAGGAAGAAAAATGTGGGGTTCGATAGTCAACGATTCACGCAATTTTATTTCCAAATTGTCCGTGTTGGATTTAACTTCAAAAGAAAGAGATTATTTTGAATGCCTTTATCCGCTTTTTCCTGTTTGTGCGAAAGAACATTTAAGAAGTCAACGTTTAGTTGCTCCAGGATTTCTAAATGCGGCGGATGCGGAATCGTTTGAAAAATCATCGCATCAAGCACTTTGGGTCATTTTTACTTTACGGGAAAAAATACAGGTCCTGAGAGAACGAGGTGTAATGGATAGCATTGAATTAAGTATGCTTAATCAAAACCTAGATAGATTAGTGGATAGCCTTGGAGCTTGTGAACGCATTAAAAACACACCCATTCCATTTTCATATAGTTTATTTATTAAAAAATTCATCTTCATCTATGTCATTACAATGCCACTGGCATTTGTAGAGTTATTTGGCTATTATTCTGCTTTTATCTCGACGTTTGTTTTCTATGCACTTGTAAGCATGGAGGTGTTGGCAGAGGAAATTGAGGATCCTTTCGGAAAAGATGAAAATGATTTACCGACAGACGCTCTCAGCGAAACCATTCAACAAAATACAATAGAACTTCTTCAAAACAAAAAAAGCGCCTAAGAGGCGCTTTAATATGAAATGATGTTGAATTTATTTTTCTTCCTTTTCTTCGAAGATACGTTTCGGACGCAATTGCTCAAATAAACCAAGCGTTAACCAATAAGGAAGGATGAATCCTAATAAGAATAAAAGCATCCAAAATGCCATCCCACCAATTAAAAGAAACAATACAATGCCGAAAGTGCTCATCTTCTATTATTTTTGTGTTTTAATACGGATCAAAATTAAACAATTTAATTTACAATACACTAAAAAATGGAATTTAGGATCGAAAAAGACACGATGGGCGAGGTTAAAGTACCTGCCAACCGTTATTGGGGAGCACAAACAGAACGTTCTAGAAACAACTTTAAAATTGGACCCGAAGGCTCTATGCCAACTGAAATCATTCACGCATTCGCCTATTTAAAAAAGGCCGCTGCACATGCGAATCATGACCTTGGGGTGCTTTCCATGGAAAAAAGAGACATCATCTCCAATGTTTGTGACGAAATATTGACTGGACAATTCGATTCAGAATTTCCCTTAGTCATTTGGCAAACAGGTTCAGGTACACAGTCCAATATGAACTGTAATGAAGTCATTGCGAATCGTGGACATGTCCTTCAAGGCGGAAATCTCTTAGACGAGGAAAAAGTGCTTAATCCAAATGATGATGTGAATAAATCTCAATCGTCAAACGATACGTACCCGACCGCTATGCACATCGCAGCATACAAAATGACTATTGAAACGACATTGCCAGGTTTATTACACTTGAGAAATGCCCTACAAACGAAAGTAGAAGCATTTAAAAACATCGTGAAAACGGGAAGAACTCACTTTATGGATGCGACACCTCTAACACTTGGACAAGAATTTAGTGGGTATGTGGCGCAAATAGATTATTCCATTCGCGCAATTAACAACGCACTTGTCGTTGTCGGTGAATTGGCGCTTGGAGGAACGGCAGTTGGAACAGGATTAAATACACCAAAAGGATACGACGTTCTTGTAGCAAAAAAAATCGCTGAATTTACAGGCCTACCATTCGTTACGGCAAAAAATAAATTTGAGGCGCTAGCTGCGCATGATGCCATGGTTGAATTATCCGGTGCATTGAAAAGATCAGCTGTTTCTTTGATGAAAATTGCCAACGACATTCGCATGCTTTCCTCTGGTCCTCGTTGTGGAATTGGTGAAATTATCATTCCTGACAATGAACCAGGATCATCTATTATGCCTGGAAAAGTTAATCCGACTCAACCAGAAGCATTAACAATGGTGTGCGCGCAAGTGATGGGTAACGATGTTACTGTTTCGATTGCTGGGTCAAACGGACACTTTGAATTAAATGTGTTTAAACCAGTAATTGCAGCAAATGTGTTGCAATCTGCTCGCTTAATCGGTGATGCCTGCGTTTCCTTTACAGATAATTGTGCCGCAGGTATTGAAGCAAATTTACCCGTAGTGAAGAAACACCTAGACAATTCTTTGATGTTGGTAACTGCACTTAACACGAAAATTGGCTATTACAAAGCGGCTGAAATTGCTAAATATGCGCACAAAAATGGTACAACCCTGAAAGAAGCAGCGGTTGGACTTGGTCATGTGACAGCAGAAGAATACGACTTATTTGTTGATCCATCTAAAATGATTGGTTCATTGGATTAGTCCTTTTTGTTGAATGTATAAAGCGGTGAGATTTCACCGCTTTTTTTTTGACAAAATAGTACCTTTGAATTCTTAATTTTTTCAGTGATGCATAGAACAAAAAACGATTGGATAGCGCTCATTTCTTTCCTTTTAGCCTTGTGGTTTTCCTTGACTGGAATCATTTGGGTATACGGCGCTGCATTATTCATCGCTTATCCTTTAGGAATCCTCAGCTTTGTGCTTTGGCGGTTTTTTCTAAAGGGCGAACGCAGAGAAAGTAAGTTAATCCCAACCATTTTGTCTTTGGGATTCATCTTGTCTTTATTGGTGCTTGTTGTTACTTGGCTGCTTGATTGAGAAAATCATTGTTTTAAGTAAATCTGTTGATGAAAGATATTTAATGTCTTTTATTCTCGTCGATTTATCGCATTTATTCCCTCCCTTATTTCACAAAAAATTGCGTAATTTTGTGCTGTAAAAATGTACCTATGTCAAAAATTAAAGTTGCCAATCCAGTAGTAGAGTTAGACGGGGATGAAATGACCCGTATCATTTGGAAATTCATTAAAGACAAATTGATTCTTCCTTATTTAGATCTTGATATTAAATATTACGATTTGGGAATCGAAAAACGTGATGAAACCAATGATCAAATTACTATTGATGCAGCGGAAGCGATTAAAGAATATAAAGTAGGAATTAAATGTGCGACGATCACACCTGATGAAGCACGTGTAAAAGAATTCAACTTGAAATCCATGTGGAAATCTCCAAATGGAACCATTCGTAACATCCTTGATGGAACTGTTTTTCGTGAGCCTATCGTGATGCAAAACGTTCCTCGTTTAGTAACAAACTGGACAGCTCCTATTATTGTCGGTCGTCACGCTTTCGGTGATCAGTACCGCGCAACGGATGCCGTTTTCAAAGGAAAAGGAAAATTAACCATGACTTTCACACCAGAAGATGGTGGTGAAGTTCAAAACTTTGAGGTATATAATTTCAAAGGAGATGGCGTTGGTATGGCCATGTACAACACTGACGATTCCATTCGTGGGTTTGCCTATTCTTGCTTCAATATGGCGCTTTCTAAAAAATGGCCGCTTTATTTGTCTACGAAAAACACCATTTTAAAAAAATACGATGGTCGCTTTAAAGATATTTTTGAAGAAATTTACCAAAACGAATTCAAAACGAAATACGAAGCAGCAGGAATCGTTTACGAGCACCGTTTAATTGATGATATGGTTGCTTCTGCTTTAAAATGGAATGGAAATTTCGTTTGGGCTTGTAAAAACTACGATGGTGACGTTCAGTCTGATACTGTAGCACAAGGATTTGGTTCTTTAGGATTAATGACCTCTGTATTAATTACTCCTGACGGTGAAATTATGGAAGCAGAAGCTGCTCACGGTACAGTAACGCGTCACTACAGAGATTACCAAGCCGGAAAACAAACATCAACGAATCCAATTGCATCGATTTTTGCTTGGACTAGAGGTTTGGCTTTTAGAGGAAAATTAGACAACAACCAAGAATTAATTGATTTCTGTCATTCATTAGAACGCGTTTGTATTGAAACCGTTGAGGCTGGAATCATGACAAAAGATCTTGCCGTTTGTATTCACGGAAACAAAGTGAGTCATGGTGATCATTACGTATACACAGAAGAATTTTTGGATGCCATGGATAAAGGATTAAAAGCAAAAATGAACTAACATTTTATTGGGGACTTCGGTCCCCTTTTTCATGCCTTTTATTT
>CAIRMS010000232.1 GCA_903879765.1 uncultured Flavobacteriales bacterium | reverse complement strand
TATCGTTTTTAATAATTGAACTTGGGCAAAAGTAGCAACATTTTCGTACGAAAAGCCAACTATTTTCAACAAATTATTAGTGTCAAAATGACACTTTTACCAACAATGTTCAATCCATCTTAAAATTTATGAATGAAAAGAATGAAATCTCAACGCTCATCCTTGTTAAACGAATCTTTTTTTCATATTTTTGGAGCACCTAAGCAACCCCCTATCATGGTTTGTCGTTTAAGGCACAGAACTAACTACTAGATATCGAAAATATGTTACATAGATCATCAAAAAACATGAGTTTAATTAAGTTATCCCTTGCATTTTTATTGATGTTAGCTACTCAGCTAAACTCCTATAGCCAAAGCAATGTTGTCTTATGTCTCGGACAAGATGCAACGGTTTGTGCTGGTCAAACAGTAACCATTAACAATTGTAATACAGGAACAACACCTGGTACAGCGGCGGGGGTTTATTTAAATGCTCCAACGAGTGTATTTTTAAGTGACGATGTTTGGTCTGGGCAGGTTCCGATTGGATTCCCATTTAGTTTTTACGGAATTAATTATACAACTTGTGCGATTGGTTCGAACGGACTCATCTCATTTGCACCCGTTAGCGGATATTGTCCATGGTCACTTGCTGGTATTCCACAACTTCCTACAGCTGCTTTACCATCAGCGCGCAACTCTATAATGGTTGCTTATCAAGATTTAAATCCTGCTACAGCTGGGCAAGTGCAATATCAAACCATTGGTACAGCGCCAAATCGTAAATTTGTAGTGCTTTACAAAAATGTAGCCATGTTCGGTTGTACCACACAATGTAATTACCTAGCGATCATTCTATACGAAACCTCTAATATTTTTGAATTGCATATTGGAAATAAACCTATTTGTGGTACTTGGAATGGTAGTTTAGCCGTTCAGGGATCTGAAAATAACCCAATGACCGTTGCACACATCACTCCAGGAAGAAATGTTTCTGTTTGGAGCGCGAATCAAGATGGTAGAAGATTTTTACCAACAGCACCTGCCAACACGAATTCATATACCATGTCACAGATTCCTTACACCATGGTAAACAGTCCTGGAAGTAATTTCCTTTGGGCAAACACATTGAATCAAACGTTTCCTTACAACAACGGTACCCTAAACGTCAATCCTGTTCCACCAGGAACAACTGGATACTTTCTTACGGGTGCAGCTTGTGGAACAAGTGTTGGTTCGATAACCAACGATACCACATGGATAACCGTATCGAATCCAACATTAACAACAACCACCGTTCCAGATATTTGCTCGCAAGGAGTTGGGGCAGCTACAGCAGTTCCCGGTGCAGGATCTCCTCCACCATATACATACTTATGGAGCAATGGTCAAACTGGGGCGACAGCAACTGGATTATTGGCAGGGACATACACAGTGTCTGTTGTTAACGGAAACGGATGTACAGCAACTGGTACCGCGGTTATCTCCGATAATCCTGCAACATTTAACTCAACTACAACACCCGTTAGTTGCCCAGGTGGTAGCGATGGAACTGCAACAGCCGTTGTAACACCAATCACTGGAGCAGTCAACTTCGAATGGAGTACTGGTCAAAATACCCAAACAGTTACAGGTTTAAGTGCCGGAAATTATTGGTGTTATGCAACTACTGCTAGCGGATGTTCTGACACCATTTATCTAACAATTACGGAAATCCCACCAATGATTTTAACGATGACAAACATTGTGGATGCGAATTGTTACACGGTTGCAAATGGACAAGCGACAGTAAATGTTACACAAGGAACACCTGCTTATTCCTATAGTTGGACAGGTTCAACTGCATCTGCAGCAACAGCCTTAGATTTAGGAGCAGGTTTACATACAGTGACAGTTACAGATATGAACGGATGTGTTCAAACATTAGATGTGTTGATTAACGAACCATTACCTCTTGACATCACATTCTTGACACAAGATACCATGATTTGTTCGGAGGATGCTATTTTGTTAACAGCTACTGGCGCAGGAGGATCTTCAGCGTACACTTACACTTGGACGGAAGACGGATTACCAATTGGAAATGGTAGTTCATTAACGGTAGACCCAATTAATTCTGGAACTGTATATTGCGTTACATTAAGTGAAGCTTGTGGATCTCCAACTACGACAGAATGCATGACCATTATCTTCCCATTGGAAATTATTCCGAATACTGTTCCTGACTTTGCACAACGTTGTCTGCCTGGTGACTTTGTATTTAGTAATATGTCTACAAATGGTGGAGATGTTGCTACAACGCAATACATTTTCTCGACAGGCGAATCATTTACAGTAAATAGCCTTGATCCTTTACCTCACACTTTACCTACACCAGGAACATACACAGTCGATCTTGTTGTTACTTCTGTTCATGGATGTTTGTACTTTGGACACTTCCAAGATATTGTTGAGGTAACTCCTTTACCAACTGCTGACTTTACCATGTCTAAAAGTCCATTGACTTGGTTTGAAACAACTGTTCAAACAAATGACATTTCAACAGGTAACATTGCGAATTACAACTGGGTGAGTCCAGGAGCAACGAACATTGTAAATAATGGCGGAAGCGCAATGATTACCTATCCTGAAGGGGTTATGGGAACGTATGACATTACCTTGATTGTGACGACTAATTTAGGTTGTTCAGATTCAGTGACCTATCCAATACAAGTTGTTTCGGATGTTATTTTCTATGCTCCAACAGCATTTACACCGGATGACGATGAACACAACCAAGTATGGATGTTCTATGTGGAAGGAATTGATAAAGCAAACTTTGAATTAACAATCCACAATCGTTGGGGTGAAGTTATATGGGAAACCCATGACGTAAACGCATATTGGGATGGTTACTACAACGGACAAAAAGTTCAACCGGGAATCTATACGTGGAAAGCTTGGTACAAAGAACTTGATACAGATGGTAAAAACGAGCGAACAGGAATCATAAACGTTATTCGTTAATCATGATTAAAATACTCGCTTTTTCCTCTCTTTCCTTATTTATTGGGACATGTTCAAAAGTTGACTTATCTATGGTGAATGGATACGTGAATCCAATGACTACAACTCCCTCAGCTCCGAAATTGAGCAATCAAGAGGTTGTATCTGGATTAAAGGAAGCATTGCAAGTTGGAATCAAAAATGCCGTGAATGTGACCTCGGTAACTGATGGATTTCTTAAGAACGAAGCAATACGATTGGCTTTCCCT
>CAIRMS010000231.1 GCA_903879765.1 uncultured Flavobacteriales bacterium | reverse complement strand
TGCTCTTTTCTTTCCTTTGCCGTGGCCACCGCCACCGCCTTCTGCGATTTCTGCCATGTCTGATTAATTTATCGGAGCGAGCTCCGAAGAAGTTATGAAATTCAAGTTATTTAAGTTCAATTCCCTGAACACATTGATGACGTCTTCCGCTTTTTTGTATTTTGTTTTGGAGTCAACTCGTAGAATGAATTTTGGTTTAAAATCATCTGCGTCTGGGTTTTCGCCTTTTAGTTTTGCTTCTTCGAACCCTGATTTTGCAGAGTTTAAAGCAGCAGTACCGGCGAAACTAATCCAGTCGTACAATTCATTCGTTTTTGTTGAATCTACTTGAATACCTTTTGTTTGGAAAGTGATGCGTTCATCCGCACCTGTATCAATGTAAGAAGGTAATTCTTGCATGGTACAACCAAATGTTGACATGAACGTGAACTTTTCGATTTGCTCTTCAGAAAGGCTCATTTTATACTTACCCATGATGTTCGTAAGCATTTCACGTCTTGCTTCAGCTCCTGACAAGTTAAAGAACACACGTCCATCTTGGTCAATGGTCACCATAATTACGTTTTCAGGAATAAATTTATCACTGATACTAGAAGGTGTATTTACCGTAACGGGTTCACTTGCGCGGAAAGAAGCGGCCAACATAAAGAATGTAACAAGCAAGAATGCCAAGTCCACCATAGGCGTCATGTCTATGGACGGAGAACTTTTAGGTATTTTTAATTTAGGCATTGCTTGTTCCTTTAAATGTTAGACCAACAATTAGTTTGTTGAAGAGAAGTCTTGAACAATCGTGAAGCTTGCTTCGTCGATGCTGTAAGTCATTGTATCAATCTTCGTTGAGAAGAAGTTATACAAGATAATTGCCAACGTAGAAGCGGTAATACCGAATGCCGTATTGATCAAGGCCTCAGAGATTCCTGTTGCAAGTGCAGCTGTATCTGGCGAACCTTTTGACATCGCAGCAAATGAACGAATCATCCCTAGTACTGTTCCGATCAAACCAATTAAGGTTGCAACAGAAGCACTTGTAGATAGAACCGCTAAGTTTTTAGAAAGCATTGGCAACTCTAATGAAGTTGCTTCTTCTAATTCTTTTTTCAAAGACTCTAATTTTTGCTCTTTTGTTAAACTTGCGTCACCACTGATGTGTTCGTACTTCTCAAGTCCTGCACGTACAACGTTTGCCAATGAACCTTTTTGTTTGTCACATTGTGCGATTGCTGCTTTGAAATCTTTTTTATCCATGTGTCCTTTAATAGACGCGATGAATTTATCTGTATTTCCTTTTCCATTTGCCATAAGCAACGTAACAAGACGTTCGATAGAGAAAATGATAATGATTAAGTTAATTGCTACTAGAATTGGAACGATGAATCCACCTTTGTAGATTACTCCATACAAATTCCCTTCCATTGGTTCACCTGTTGGATCGTTGTCAACGAAGTTACTTGGGTCCCCAAAAACTTTACTGTAAATCAATGCTCCTGCTACTAATGCAATAGCAATAGCGAGAAACGAAACGATTGCTGAAAATCCTCCTGCCGTCTTTTTGTTT
>CAIRMS010000230.1 GCA_903879765.1 uncultured Flavobacteriales bacterium | reverse complement strand
TTCCAGGATACCATTCTGTAAACTTTCCGTCTTTGATTTGATAAAGAACTTCTTCTTTTGCTTCACCAGCTTCTTTATTCGAAGCCGAATCAGAACAAGCATTTAACGTAAACAGGGCCAATAAAGCTATTAAAAGTATATTTTTCATCATTTTTCTCTATTCATTGTGTAATGTACCAATCCAATTAACGCATTTTTTGCATCATTGTCGGGGAAGGATTCTAATAATTCAAGCGCTTCCTTGGCAATTGCTTCCATTTTTTGTGTCGCAAACTGAATTCCACCGTACTCGATTACTAGGTGAATGACACGTTTGATTTTCGCTGTGACATCGTACTCATTTTTCATGATGTACATCAATTCTTTCTTGATTTCTGATGTCGAATGATTCATGACATAAATCAAAGGCAAGGTCATTTTTTGTTCCCGGATATCAATTCCAGTTGGTTTTCCAATGTGTTCACCTGTACCATAATCAAAAATATCGTCTTTAATTTGAAAAGCAAGTCCAATAAGCTCTCCAAATTTCCGCATTTTCTCACGTTGATCAGCAGTTGCATGGACACTGATTGCTCCTGCCTCGCAACAAGTTGAGATGAGGGATGCTGTTTTTTTGCGTATGACTTCAAAATACGTTTCTTCGTCAATATTCAAATCGCGTGCCTTTTCAATTTGCAGCAATTCGCCTTCGCTCATTTCACGAACAGCTCGTGCGACTACTTCAAGTAATTCAAGATTTTCCTTTTCTATGGAAAGCAAAAGGATCCGTGAAAGCATGTAATCACCAACGAGTACTGCGATTTTATTTTTCCAAAGGGCATTGACAGAAAAGAAACCTCTTCGTTCGTTGGCGTCATCTACGACATCATCGTGTACGAGTGTGGCTGTATGCAATAATTCGACAAGAGTCGTTGCATCGTAGGTCACTTGATTGATTTCTCCCAGCATTTTCGCCGTTAGGAAAACGAACATTGGACGCATTTGCTTGCCTTTTCGCTTCACAACATACTGTGTGACTTTGTCCAGCAAAGCCACATCAGATTTCATCGACTCTTTAAAATAAGCTTCAAATGCTGTCAATTCGGACTGAATTGGCGCCATGATGTCCTCAACCTTCTGCATAAGACAAATATACAGAATCCATTAAGGTTATGAGCGCCGAAACAGAGGAATTTAATGGAGAAGAAGCAATTTCTTTTGGATTATATTTTGATGGAAGACAAACGCAACTTTTTACCAAGTACAATTAAAATCTACCAACAAGGAAGATTAAATGATTTTTTCCTGTCTAAAAAACTGTTGCACAAACCAATATTCAAATGCAGGGTCGAGAAAAGCCAGTTTACCATTAAATTCATCAATAATGTCAGCCTTTAGAAGGATTGATTTGTTTTTAACAACATTAGCGGAGGTTCCTAATCGGTATTTAAGAAGTATTTCCATGCTACTTAATTTATCTTCTTTTTTCGCAACAGCCTTTAAAAAATTAAACTGTGTCGCACTTAATCCTTCTACTTCACGCATGTACAAAGGTGAGTTCGTATTAATCAATTCAGAAAAGGCAAATTGCACTTCGTTTTTCGTTACTTTTCTTTTTGTTTTTTGCCAAGTGTAATGCGCTAATTGCTGAACGTACCATGAATGATCTTGCATCAATTCAGGAATCAATTCGGCTAAATCTGGTGAAATCTCTTTTTTAGTATTTGCAAAACTTTCGACGATGAAACTAATCCATTTTTCACGTTTAATTTTTTGAAGTAACATAATGTCACCAAATCGGTAAAAAGGTTTTGATGGATTATCGAAAATATCCGTCATCATATGACGCTTACTACCATACAAACAATAGGAAACGGATTTTTGTCTTTGCCAAATTGCGCGCATCGATTTTTCTAAAAATTCGAATTGATGAAAAGTTGCCAGATTCTGAAACTCATCTAAGCAAATAATAAAACGACAATTTTTATCCTTGGCCAATTTTTCAGGCAGATCCAATATTTCAGATCGGTGTTTTTTTAGCTGATTCCAATCAAATCCTAAACTAAAATCATTCACCGGATCAACGCCAACAGTTAACACAGGTGTCAATTGTTTGAAAAAATCTTTGGCCGATTGGATCCATTCTTGCCAAACACTGGATGATGCTTTGATTACTTCTCGCGCAAACATTTCTAGAAATTCCTCTTCACTCGAAACAGAAAACAAATCTAAATTCACGACCTTTATTTCTGGATTTTTTGATTTCAATTCCAGGATTAATTTTTCAACTAATGAAGATTTTCCCCAACGTCTCGGAGAAATAAGCATTGTATTTATTCCTTGTGTGAGGTTTTTGTACAATTTATCTAAATCTTGCTCTCTATTCGTGAACCCATGATCACTAACTGTTCTTCCGAATAAAAAAGGAGATAATTCAGGTTCCATTTGTCTAATTTTAAACAAATATACAAAACTTACCGAATGGTAAGTTACTATTTGGTAAGTTACTAAACAGTAAGCTACGAACTAGGCAAAAAACAGAAAGCTTCAGGTTACAAAATTAATCCTCAGATGGAAAATAGTGAGCACAAGAAAAAAAACACTTACCTCGATAAATGCATATTTCTCTCCGAATAGATTTTTGTAAAGAACGGATCTTTTAAGTCTTTGATAAAGCGAATTGCCTCACCAGTTGACTTCATTTCAGGACCAAGTTCCTTTTTTACATCCGGAAATTTCTCGTAAGAGAACACAGGGATTTTAATCGCATATCCTTCTTTTCTCGGTTGGAAATTGAAATCAGTCACCTTTTTCTCACCCAACATCACTTTCGTTGCGTAATTCACGTAAGGTTCGTCATAGGCTTTCGCAATGAATGGAACCGTACGAGATGCACGTGGATTGGCTTCAATCACATAAACTTTATCGTCTTTGATGGCGAATTGGATATTCAACAATCCAACTGTTTTCAATTCGATGGCAATTTTCTTCGTGATGTCTTCGATTTGTGTCATGACAAAATCACCTAAGTTATATGGAGGCAATACTGCATATGAATCTCCTGAGTGAATTCCAGCTGGCTCAATGTGCTGCATGATTCCGATGATGTAAACATTCTCTCCATCGCAAATTGCATCTGCTTCTGCTTCAATTGCTCCACCTAAAAAGTGATCCAATAAGATTTGATTGTTCCCCATTTCATTAATGATGTCAACGACATGATGCTCCAATTCTTCTTTATTGATGACAATTTTCATTTTTTGTCCACCCAATACATAGGATGGTCTAACCAATAATGGGAATCCTAATTTATCAGATAACTCAAGCGCTTGTTCCGCACTTTCCACTACCCCATACTCAGGGAATGGAACATTGTTTGCTTCCAATAATTTAGAGAAACGTCCTCGATCTTCTGCTAAATCGAGTGCTTCGTAACTCGTTCCAAGGATACGGATTCCATAGCGCTGTAATTTCTCAGCTAATTTCAGTGCAGTTTGACCACCAAGTTGAACGATTACTCCTACTGGATTCTCGTGTTTAATGATGTCGTAAATATGTTCCCAGAAAACAGGCTCAAAATACAATTTATCTGCTGTATCGAAATCCGTAGAAACCGTTTCAGGATTACAGTTGATCATAATGGTTTCGTAGCCACATTCCTTTGCTGCCAAAACTCCATGAACACAAGAATAATCGAATTCAATTCCTTGTCCGATTCGGTTTGGACCAGAACCTAGCACAATTACTTTTTTACGATCTGAAACAACACTTTCGTTTTCGAATTCAAATGTTGAATAGTAATAAGGCGTTTTTGCCTCAAATTCTGCTGCACAGGTATCTACCAATTTATACACGCGGTTAATTCCCATATCAGAACGTTTTTGATAAACCTCTGATTCTAGGCAACGTAATAAATGAGCAACCTGACGATCTGCATAACCTTTTTGTTTGGCTTCGAACATTAATTCTCTTGGAATGCTGTCCAAGTGAAA
The DNA here is from genome assembly GCA_903879765.1 of uncultured Flavobacteriales bacterium. GTDB lineage: Bacteria > Bacteroidota > Bacteroidia > Flavobacteriales_D > Crocinitomicaceae > UBA952. The sequence continues at coordinate 2,994 of CAIRMS010000230.1, read as the reverse complement.
CTTCTCAATTCTGCGCTCCAATTTGATTAGGTCTTCGATTTGCTTCAAGAACCAAATATCAATTTTTGTTTTTTCAACGATTTTTTTAAACGGAATACCTAATTTGATCGCATCGTAGATATGGAACAAACGATTCCAACTTGCAAATTCTAAGGAATGTAAGATTTCATCTTGGTTGGTCAATTCTTTTCCATCCGCACCTAAACCATTTCGGTTAATCTCCAAGGATTGACATGCTTTTTGCAAGGCTTCTTGGAAAGAGCGTCCGATTCCCATGACCTCTCCTACCGACTTCATTTGAAGTCCAAGTTGGCGATTTGTGCCTGGGAATTTATTAAAGTTCCAACGTGGTATTTTTACGATAACGTAGTCTAACGTTGGTTCGAATAAAGCCGAAGTTGTTTTGGTAATTTGATTTTGCAGTTCATCCAAATGGTAACCAATCGCCAATTTCGAAGCAATCTTTGCAATCGGATATCCAGTCGCTTTCGATGCCAGTGCAGACGAACGTGAAACACGTGGATTGATTTCAATCGCAATAATGTCCTCTGCATCATCAGGAGAAACAGCAAACTGAACATTACATCCACCTGCGAAATTTCCGATGGAACGCATCATTTTGATGGACATATCGCGCATTTTTTGAAAAGTCGTATCCGACAAGGTCATTGCCGGTGCAACTGTAATTGAATCTCCCGTGTGAATTCCCATCGGATCGAAATTTTCAATCGAACAGATAATCACGACGTTATCATTGGCATCACGAAGTAATTCCAATTCATATTCTTTCCACCCTAGTAAGGCTTTATCGATCATGACTTCATGAATCGGGGACAATTGCAGTCCACGTTCTAGTAGGTTGTCAAATTCTTTGGGTTCGTGTAAAATAGAAGCACCTGATCCACCTAAGGTATATGAAGGACGAATACACAATGGGAATCCAAATTCCTGTGCAATTTCTTTTCCTTCCAAGAATGATTTTGCGGTTTTTTGAGGCGCCATCGGCACATCAATTTTCAACATCAATTCACGGAAAGCCTCACGATTCTCCGTAATTTCAATTGCCGCGATGTCCACACCAATCAAACGAACGCCATGTTGTTCCCAAATACCTAACTCGTCACACTTGATACACAAGTTCAAAGCTGTTTGTCCACCCATTGTTGGTAGAACCGCATCGATTTTATGATTTTTCAAAATCTCTAAAATACTTTCTGGCTCCAAGGGTTGCAAATAAACATTATCTGCCACCACTTTATCCGTCATAATTGTCGCTGGATTCGAGTTAATGAGTGTTACTTCGATTCCTTCTTCTCTCAATGAACGAGCTGCTTGTGATCCTGCGTAGTCAAACTCACAGGCTTGTCCGATAACAATTGGTCCGCTTCCGATAATCAGAACCGATTTGATGGATAAATCTTTTGGCATAGGGATTTCAATTTACTTTTCTTCGAAGCGGATGTTCGCTGCAAATTGAGCACAAATTTAATCCAAATCTATGAAGGTGAATGATTTTTGAGCAAGTGTTTTTTAACAAAATGAATTCAAATTGTTAATAGGTGTTTTTAAGCGGAGACTTTATCGATGAATTTCACACTTAGTTCGTTGAAGGTTTCTGCTTGTTCAAAGTTGACAACGTGCCCACAATTCGGGACTATACTCAAGTTTAAGCGAGGATTCTGAGCAACTAATTCCTTTACGGGTGCTAAAAAGAGATGATCTTCGGCTCCCATAATGAATAAGGTAGGAGTTTTGTCGGTTTGTTTTTCTAATTCGACTAAATACAAGGCCAAGCGCGAGGTTAATTTAAACCAACGATTAAATTCTTTGTGAACGATTTTACGTGCTTCCGTAATGAACAATTCACGGGAAGAAGCGTGGTTTTTCTTGGGCATCATGATGCGCGCGAACAACTGATAAAGTCCCATCTGAGGAATAAATCGATTAAGGATTCGTCCGATTTTCAATAAAAAACGCGATTTAAAATTCAAACGGGTAATAGCTCCTGCGAAAATCATCGATTTCACGAGTCCAGGCTCCATGATTTCAATTTGCTTGATCACGATGGATCCCATGGAAACCCCCACGAAATGAGCTTTTTCGATTTGATGCGCATGTAGCACTTCGATTACATCTTGTGCAATCAGTTTAAAGGAGTAACGTTTCTTTTTTGTTTCAATCTGACTTTTCCCGTGTCCACGTAGGTCTATCAGCAATAGATTGTACTTTTCCGAGAACGTTTTGATCTGCTTATGCCAAATACTAGAACTACCTCCAGCACCATGGATGAAGACCACCCACTCTTTACTATTGTCATTTTCAAGTTTTTTGGAATATAGCATGGGCAAATATAGGAAAAAACAAACGCGTTAATTCACCTGCCGAATAAAATCATCCATGGATATTGGAAGTGTTTCACCATTTTGAAATCCGAGCCCTCCTTTATGGGAACTTTTTACGTTCATTCAGTCGACAACTGCTCAATTTGAGTCACTCATTTAATTAATACTTCATGCATGAAAAACTACGTATTTCTTTTCCCCTTTCTGATATTTCGCCTGTTCAGTTTCGGACAACATACGCAAAGCACCTTAGATTTTAATCAGGTTTCTGCAACCATTTTAGACGAGGGAGTACTGTTCAGCCAACCGAATTCTTCTAATCTTCAACCAGGATATGAAATTCCCAAAGGCAGTGGAATAAACGCCATTTTTTCAGCGGGATTCTGGATGGCTGGACTTGACCAATGGGGACAATTATTCTTGGCTGGGCAACGATTTGCTCAAACGAATCAAAACGATTTCTACAGTGGACCTTATTCGACCTATCACACCTACATGGACCCAAGTTACGTTGCCAAATATTCCGATGCAATTTGGTCGGTTACGAAAGCTGAAATCGAATTTCATGCGCAACATTTTCAAGATCCTGGATACGTCATCCCTTCGTCCATTCAAAATTGGCCAGGAAATGGTGATGTCATACTAGGAGTTG
>CAIRMS010000229.1 GCA_903879765.1 uncultured Flavobacteriales bacterium | reverse complement strand
GAATAGTTCGTCTAGCAGAAAGATTCCCTGCACATCAGGCAAATTTAAATGATGACTATGCTTTGATTAAATTAGCCGCAGAAAACGATAAAAAGCAAAAAACAATAGACAATTGGGTGGGTAATAAAATTGGAAATGCCTACGTACGCTTAGATAAATCATATGAATCATGTGATTTTAGAAATAATTGGACAAAAACAATCGAAAAATAACATGACGGATAAAGAGAAAATTGACCAACTTGTATTAGATTATCACGCATTAAAAAACGAGATACACAAAGTAATCATTGGTCAAGATGATGTAGTTGATCAAGTGTTAATTGCTATCTTTTCAAGAGCCCATTGTCTTCTTGTTGGGGTTCCAGGATTAGCGAAAACTTTACTTGTTAATACAATTGCTGAAACCTTAGGTTTGTCCTTTAATCGCGTGCAGTTCACTCCGGATTTAATGCCTTCAGATATTGTTGGATCTGAAATTTTGGATGAAAGCAAGCAGTTTAAGTTCATACCTGGACCATTGTTTTCTAATATCATCTTAGCGGATGAGATTAACCGTACACCTCCAAAAACACAGTCGGCTTTGCTTGAAGCAATGCAAGAACGTCGTGTTACAGCGGCAGGAAAAACCTACGATTTACCTGCTCCATTTTTTGTTTTAGCGACACAGAATCCAATTGAGCAGGAGGGTACATACCCGCTTCCGGAAGCACAGTTGGACCGATTCATGTTCAATATTTGGGTTGATTATCCTTCCTATTTAGAAGAGCTTGCGATTGTGAAAGCGACGACATCTGATCATAAAGTAAGCCTGCAAAAATTATTGAATGCGGAACAAATAATGGAATACCAAGAATTGGTTCGTCGTATTCCAGTGGCAGATAACGTTTTGGAATATGCTGTTAAATTGGTTGCTAAAACCAGAGTAAATGCTCCAGAAGCGACGCAATTAACCAAAGATTACATCACTTGGGGTGCTGGACCACGTGCTTCACAGTATTTAATTGTTGGTGCAAAATGCCATGCGGCCTTAAGAGGTAAATATTCTCCGGATATCGAGGATGTAAGAGTAGTCGCGAAAGCAATTCTTCGTCACCGACTTGTGAGAAACTATCGCGCTGAAGCGGAAGGTTATTCCATGGATCGTATTATTGAAGAATTATTGTAATTTGACCGTTTAACGTTCTGTCTATTAGGCGCATCTATTTCATTGATGATTTCCTCTAGTTTGCAGAAAAACAGCGTTTTTACTTATACTTAGTGTGAAATTGACGCTTTCCTTATTTTTTCATGTTTCCAAAATGAAAAGAGTTTTTAACAAATTGATGTTTTGTTGAAAACTGCACTTTGATTCCTTTTTATTTTCAGTTCAAAGGGGGTATTTTAGCTAAAAATTGAGTGAATGTTCGATGATGACGAAGAAGAATTTGCAGACAGCAGTTTGATCGAAGATATCGAACGCTTTGAAGCACACCTGCAGGGAAGTGCCCTGCAATTTATGGATAGTGACCGTATCGAAAATATCATCGATCATTATCTTGTGCAAGGACAATACCAAAAGGCAAAAGCTGCATCTGAGTTAGGAATGTACCAATTTGCTTACAATCCACTCTTTCAACTGCGAAAAGCGCAATCGCTCGGTGGACTTGGTATTTTAAATGAGGCCCTGGAAATAATTCAGGGCATTGAAAAAACAATGGAGCCCTCGTCTGAATTATACTTAACAAAAGCTTCTTTACATTCTCAGTTAAGGGATCATAAAAATGCCATAAAGTATTTTCATCTAGCCATTGATGTTTCGGAACCAAACGAGACGGATTTCATTTTTCTTGATATTTCCATTGAATTTCAGCGCATGCGCATGTATCCTGAAGCAATTGAGGTGTTGAAGGAAGCATTACGTGTGAATAAATACAATGAAAGTGCCTTGTATGAACTTGGTAGATGTTACGACATCATGGAAGAGAATCAAGAGGCCATAAAAGCATACACAGAGTTTATTGACGAGCAACCCTATTCGGCAACGGCTTGGTACAATCTCGGAAATGCCTACAGTAAATTAGAGGATTTTGAAAAGGCTGTTTGGGCGTATGATTATGCTATTTTAATCAATGATGAGTTTGGACCTGCACATTTCAATATTGGTAATTCATATTTATCTTTAGAAAAATACCATAAAGCGATTGAGCATTTTGAACTTTGTCAAAAACACGATGGAGATGATGCAATGGCCATGTGTTACATTGGGGAAGCGTATGAACAATTGAATGAGTTCAATCTTTCCAAACATTATTATAAAAAAAGCATTGAAATGGAACCAATGCTACCTGAAGCTTGGTTGGGACTGGGTATCGTTGAAGATCTTATGGGCCATACAAGAGAAGGTATTGTGTTAATTCAAAAAGCATTGGATTTTGATCCCGAAAATGCTGGAATTTACCACGTTTTGGCAGGTGCTTACGAAAAACTAGAATTGAGAGAGGAGACAAAGTTTCATTATGAGAAATCATTGGAGTTAAATCCTGCAGACGAAGAATGTTTGTCTGATTACATTGATTTTTTAAGTGACGAGTCTCCGATAGAAGCATATCGGGTTCTGCAGGATTTTCTCCAGGGGGAGAAAGAAAATGCAATTGCCCATGTGCTAGAAGTTAATTTGCAATGGATGCTCGGACAGCGTTCTGAGGCCATTCGCTTATTCAATAATTGCTTGGAAAAAGATTCCATTAAAGCAAAAACAATCTTTGAAATTAATCCGAAATTACTGGATGATCATGATTTCCTAAATTTATCCGAATAAACATGAATTTTAATTTATCATTCATTCCGAAAAGAAGCGAAAAACCAAGAAACAAAGGCGTTACCATGATGATGGATAAAGGCTTAGGTTTGCGTGAGGTGGAACATTTTATTGAAGCATCAGGACACTTAACCGACATTGTTAAATTTGGATTCGGTACTTCTTATGTAACCAATAATTTAGAAGAGAAAATTGCTTTGTACAAATCTGCGGGAATTCGTCCGTATTTTGGAGGTACTTTATTTGAAGCGTTTTATGCGCGTGGCAAATTTAACGAATACCAAAAAGTAATTGATAAATACAAATTAGACCTTGTGGAGGTTTCTGATGGATCGATTGTGATTCAACATGAAGAAAAATGTAAAATCATTCACGAGTTGTCTAAGAATATGACGGTCATGTCTGAGGTTGGATCGAAGGATTCCGGCATTTTAATTTCTCCAGCAAAATGGGTGCGCCTAATGAAAGGTGAATTAGATGCGGGAAGTTGGAAAGTAATCGCTGAAGGCCGTGAGGCAGGAAATGTAGGTGTTTTTCGTCCAAATGGAACGGCACACAGCGTTTTGATTAATCGAATCATCGCAAGTGTAAAACCAGAGGATATTCTTTGGGAAGCACCACAGAAAAATCAACAAGTTTGGTTCATTAAATTGTTTGGTGCTGAAGTGAACTTGGGAAATATCGCTCCCAACGACATGATTCCATTAGAATGTCTTCGTTTGGGTTTACGTGGTGACACCTTCTTTGATTTCCTTCCGAAATCATACGCAGATCGATTGAAACAAGTCAACGACGAGGAGGATGAAATCGACGAAGACGATAATTGATTCTACTACGGAATTCATTCCGAAACACGTTTTTCAAGGACATAACGGTCCAATTTATGCCATCGATTTTGACGATGAATACGTTTATTCAGCTTCAGCAGATCGCTTCGTGACGCGTTGGGATAAATCAAGAGGCAAACAAGATTCCTTTGCCATACGCTGTGAGGCGGTTCCTTTTTCCATTCAATTGTTTTCGTCAGATAAAATGCTCGCTATCGGATTGGCAACAGGACAAGTGCACATAGTGGATCTTGAGCAAAAACGAGAGATACACCATTTCACCCAACATCAAGCAGGGATTTTCTCCATGTTTGAAACCAATGATAAAAGATTACTCTGTATTGGCGATGCCGATGGTTTTTTGAGTGTCTGGGAAACAGCTACGATGAAATTACTCATCATTCTTCCCTTATCCTGTGGGAAAATTCGCTCCATTCGACAAATAAATCAAACGGAAATTGTCATTGCAGGTGGATCAGGGGAAGTTCTTGTATTAGAAACGGAATTTTTTAACGAGTTAAATCGTTTTTATGCGCATGAAGCTGGTACATCCGTACTTTGCTTGGATCGAAGAACAAATGAGCTAATCACTGGTGGAAAGGATGGGTACTTGCGTTGGTGGGATGCTGAAGCGCTTTCGTTAAAAAAAGCACTTCCTGCTCACAAAGGAACAATTTATGGACTGGAATTCATCGATGAACATCATTTTGCTTCCGTAAGTCTGGATAAATCTGTCAAAATATGGAATGCCCTCGAACGGAAGGTGATTCATAAAATTACGGATAAAAGTATTGGACATCGTCGCTCCGTAAATACCATGTGTAGCAATGGAAATGGCCAGTTCGCTTACGCCGGTGATGATAAATTGATTCACTTCTTTGATTTCCATAAACAAGTTTGACACTTTGTGCGTAATTTTAACAAAATACTCTACGTGAAAAAGTACTTGCTTCTTCTTTTGTTGGTCATTAGCACTGAATTAAACGCTCAATTTCAATTCAATTTTAATGATTCAATTCTCGTTTTTAAGAATGGCAGTTTCTTGAATTTGGCATGGAGTGGAGGACAGAATAATGCCCAGTTTTCCGAAATAGACTACGATTTTGACGGTGATAAAGATCTCTTTGTCTTCGATCGAAGTCATGATCAAATTCACTTGTACCGTCATGAAGTCGCGAGCGTTCAACACTATTACGTTTCAGATCCAGCGGGATTTTTACGTTTTCCTCCCGGTTTGCGCTACCGTGCTTATTGCGCGGATTATGATCAAGATGGCAAAAATGATTTATTTTGCTACACCATTGGTGGATTAAGAGTTTACAAGAACGTAGGCAATGCCACAATAGGACTTCAATGGGAGCAATACAGCAATTACATTACATCCAATTACAATGGGCCTGAGTTGAATTTATACATTAGTTCCGCTGACATTCCAGCTATTGTAGATGTAGAAGGCGATGGTGATTTAGATATATTAACCTACCATATCGGAGGTGAATTTTTGCAGTTCCATCAAAATCAAAGTCAAGAACTTTATGGACATTCTGATTCACTGATTTTTGAATTGAAAAACTCCTGTTGGGGTGGGTACAGAGAAGATGTTACAACGAACGCTGTCTTTTTATTCGATAACTCAGGACCTTGCAATGGCTCGAATGTTCCAAATCCGGAATTACCAGTGGGTAGTGAACCGAAAGCACACGCTGGATCAACCGTTCTTGCATTAGATTACGATAATTCGGGTGTACTTGATTTAATACTTGGGGATGTTTCTTACACGAATATGATGCTACTCATCAATGGGGGAACAATTCCAAACTCGAATTCAGATATGGTTTCGATGAGTACGAATTTCCCAAGTAATACGACCCCCGTTAACATGCAACTGTTTCCCGCTGGATTTCATGTGGATGTTGATTTCGATGGAAAAAAGGACCTGATTGTGACGCCGAATGCAAACAATGTATCCGAAAATGAAAGCAGTGTATTGTTTTACAAAAATACCGGTGCCAATATACAGCCAAATTTTGTGTATCAAACAAAGTCGTTCTTGCAAAATGAAATGATTGAGCATGGAACGGCATCAAGTCCACAAATCGTTGACTTGAACAATGATGGATTACAAGATCTAATCGTTTCAAATTTCTATGCATACAAAGCAACGAATTTAAAGGAAAGCCGCTTGGCCTATTATCAAAATACAGGTTCAATCGGAAATCCAAAATTTACGCTTGTCGATGTCAATTTTTTAAACTTAGCACAAGCCAACCTTGGGCTTCGTCTCTTTCCAACGTTTGGTGATTTAAATGGTGATGGAAAAACGGACATGATACTTGGATTGGAAAACGGAAGCGTTTCATACTATCAGAATACTACGACCGGATCGAATCCAACATTTGCTTCCCCAATTTTAAATTATGCGGATCAAAGTGGGACGCCGATGAATGCAGGTCAATATGCCTCTCCTCAACTTTTTGACTTGAACAAGGATGGTAAATTAGACCTTATTTTGGGAAAGAAAACCGGCGAGCTTATTTATTTTGAGAATACAGGAACGAGCACAAGTCCAGCGTTTACTTTATTGAACAATACGCTTGGTATGGTAGACACCGATACATTGACTCCCGATGGTTATGCTGTCCCTCATTTCTTCCGTTTTCAAGATACCACCTACCTCATGTTGGGTGCTCACAACGGAGCCATCCATTTTTATGATTCCATCGATGCTTCATTAGGTTCCGGAATGTCTTTTCATGAGCGCAGTGCTGATTTCTTAGGATTAAAAGCGGCAATTGGTGCGTATAGTTCTTGTTTTGTTACTGATATTGACGAAGACAATCACTTGGATTTATTTGTGGGTCAAGATTTAGGTGGAATATTTCGATTAGAGGATGAGCCAGGAAGTACGATGGCTATTGCGGATGAAGAACAACCGATGTTGAACATCTATCCAAATCCAGCAACAACGGAATTAACGCTTTTAACGGATCAACACATTGGAATAATGGATGTTTATTCCGTCGAAGGTCGTTGGATTTGTACATGGGATGTCTCGAATGGCAGCAATGTATTCTCTCTCTCTGATTTCGACAGTGGGTTCTATATCCTGAAAGGACGATCCACTGGTTTAAATAAGAAATTCTGGAAGCGCTAGGTTTATTTTACAGCGAATTCAAAGAAAGTTGTACCGTTTAGTTCTCCACGTAATTGATCACTAATTTGAACAGGTCCAACACCTGCAGGAGTTCCTGTATAAATTAAATCACCTGTCTTTAAGGTCATGAATTGAGAAACATACGAAATGATTTCATCAATGCTAAAGATAAAATCACGCGGATGTCCTGTTTGTTTTAACTCGTCGTTTTGGAAGAATTTGAATTCCGCTGTTTCTAAATCCAAGTCCGCTTTGTTTACCCAGTGATTGGAAATCGCTGCACTGGAATCAAATCCTTTGGCTTTTTCCCATGGAAGTCCATTTGCTTTGCAGTGTTCTTGAATGTCACGCGCCGTAAAATCAATTCCCAACGAAAATTCAGAGTAGTATTTATGCGCAAAAGCTTTGTCGATGTGTTTTCCCACACGATCAATTTTCACAATCAACTCACATTCAAAATGCAAATCTTTGGTGAAATTCGGATAATAAAAATCACCTTCTCGTAAAATGGCTGTGTCCGGTTTTAAAAAATATAAAGGTTCAGTCGGAACTGCCGATTTCATTTCTTTCGCGTGATCCGCATAATTACGTCCAATGCAAATAATTTTCATTATTTATTGAATTTTTGCTTCAGTAAATAGAGTTTATCTTCCATCGGAATGGCATCTTTTTCTGCTTTGATGCGTTCCATTTCTTTTCGTAAGATTTGCTTTGTGTACAATGGAAAATCTGCTTCGAGCATCCATCCGTAATACCCAGGTTCTTCTTTGAGTACTTGAACAACGCTTTTGTTTTTGTGTTTTCCGAAGTTATAGATCAATTCCTTTTTCGCATTGTAGGCAAGGCGTCCAGCAAAATCAGCAAGTTGAAAGTCTCCAGCTTTGGAAAAATCTGCCAATGCGTCGATGTCTTTTGCCAGGCTCGGGTATTTTTCTAATTGTGCTAATAATACTTCGTAGGTAGCTAACGTGTCGTAAATGGCATTGTGTGCATTTTCAATCGTTTTCCCACAATAGAATTGGTACGCAGCAGATAAGGTACGTTGTTCCATCTTGTGAAAGATGTTTTGAACATCCACAAAGCGACGATTGGATAAATCGAAATCGTTTCCAGTGCGAAGTAATTCTTCGGATAATACAGGAATATCGAATTTATTGGAATTGTATCCTGCTAAATCGGCATCACCAATAAAAGCGAGAATCTCAGGAGCAAGTTGTGCGAACGTTTGTTCGTTTTTCACCATTTCATTACTAACGCCATGAATGGCAGTGCTTTCATCCGCAATCACCATTTCAGGATTCACTAAACGACTAAATTCTTCCGTCGTTCCGTCAGGAAAAACTTTCAATATAGCAATTTGTACAATTCGATCCTTGGTGATTTGAAGTCCGGTTGTCTCTAAGTCGAACACACACAAGGGACGCGTAAGTTGTAAACTCATGCGCTTAAATTGTCGTGTTTGGATCGAAGCTTTCTAAATAGTCAGCAACGCGACGAACAAATTGTCCACCTAAAGCGCCATCAACTACGCGGTGATCATACGAGTGAGATAAGAACATTTTGTGGCGAATACCGATGAAGTCTCCCTCTGGTGTTTCAATCACAGCAGGAACTTTACGAATCGCACCCAAAGCTAAAATCGCCACTTGAGGTTGGTTGATAATAGGTGTTCCCATGACGTTTCCAAAAGATCCAACGTTCGTAACGGTATATGTTCCACCTTGAATGTCTTCTGGTTTCAATTTATTGTTACGCGCGCTATCCGCTAATCCGTTTACCGCTTTTGTGATTCCAACTAGGTTCAACTGATCTGCGTTTTTAATCACAGGAACAATCAGGTTTCCAGATGGAAGTGCAGTTGCCATTCCGATATTGATATCCTTGCGTTTGATAATTGTTGTACCAGAAACAGAAACGTTAATCATTGGGAAATCCTTAATGGCTTTCACAATTGCTTCGATTAAAATCGGTGTGTAGGTAATATTTTGACCTTCGCGTTGTTTGAAGGTGTTTTTAATTTTCTCTCTCCATTTAACGATGTTTGTCACATCCGCTTCTACGTATGACGTTACGTGTGGAGAAACATGAACAGACATTACCATGTGATCCGCAATCAACTTACGCATGCGGTCCATTTCGATGATCTCATCTCCTGGGTTCGGTAATACGATTGGTTCCTTTACATTCATAAAGGCAGCCGTTGATGGTGCGTTTACAATAGGTGCTGCAGTAGGAGTTGCAACTCGCGTTGCTGTTGTCGTTGGTGCAACGACAGAAACTGGAGCTGAACCACGGTTTTCTAAATAAGAAATGACATCTTTTTTCGTTACGCGTCCATCTTGACCTGTACCAGAAATAGCTTCCAATTCACCTGCTGTAATTCCTTCTTTCTCAGCGATGTTTCGAACCAATGGAGAAAAGAACTTACCACTTGTTCCATTTTTTGGAATGGATGTTGTTTCAGTTGAAGTAGAAACTGGCACAGCTACTGCCGCAGCTGGAGCTGCTGATGCAGCCACTACTGGCGCTTCTTCTTTTACACTTGGAGCAACACTTGATTCACCATCTGTTGACAGAATCGCAATCACATCTCCAACTTGAGCTACTTGGTCTTTTTCAAAAAGGATTTTGATTAAAACGCCAGCGCCTTCAGAAGGAAGTTCGTTGTCAACTTTATCGGTCGCTACCTCTACTAAAGGTTCGTCCATTGCAACTGAATCGCCTACATTTTTTAACCAATTGGTGATGGTAGCCTCTGTCACACTTTCTCCCATTTTGGGAAGACGGATTTCTATTTCTGCCATAGTATACGTGTAAATTGATGTCTTTTACTTGGGCGCAAAGTTAGTGAAAAATTGTGCAAATCGTAAAATTAGTTACGATCGAGTGAACGGAAATTCCGAAGGATGCTTCGAATGTCAAACAGGGGAGTGTAATCCCTCGAATAAATCAAGAAAAAACGCTCTCGGTCTTCTTTGGATGTTAAATGAAGGTGATCGAAAGGACCAATGATGCTTTGCTTTTGCTTTGATTTTGTAAGCGTCTCTTTGTCAGTGTATCCAACAAATGTTTTCGTTCCAATAAGGACAGCGAATAACTGATGAATGAATCGTTTTTTGTGCTGAAATAGCCAAATATGCAAGGGAAGGGTGCAAATAAACAGCACAGAAAAGACAACGTCGATCAATCGTTTCACGCGTTTGTTTTCTGGATGACTCAAGGAATTAAAATTCAAGACATACAATTCTCCCGCTCGATCGATGGAGTTACTGCCAATCAAAAAACTCGCATCCGGTTGGGCAATTTTAAATTCCAGGTCATCAGCGGATGTTTGGGTCATCCAATGGATAATTTCAGAAGAACTCAAGGACTTGGCGGAGAAAATCACCTCGTTGATTTTATGAACGGAAACGATTTCACTTAATTGTTGAATTTCCCCAACACTTCCTGTGAATTTTTCTTGATTGGAAATACCTATAATGGAATCAATCTGAGGGTAGGTGTTCTCCAACAATTGTTTCACGCGAATGAATTCTGCTTCATCACCAATGATCGCAAAGCGCTTTTTAGGCAGCTTGGAAAGTCCAACAGTCCCCTTGAAAACCAATTCATATCCAAAACGGATTAGAAAAAAACTGACAATGTAAATGAGTGATCCAAGTAAAATGTACAAGCGCGAAAACTGCCATTCCTTTGGAAGTAAGGCGTACATGGTTAAAATGAAAATGGTCCCGAAAAATGCGGATTTAAAAATCAAGCGGTAACGGCTTCCTTTGTCATAGATTCCGAAAACCAGTCCAGCCAGCATCCAGATAAATGCATAACTCGGAATGAGGTAATGCACTGCAATCTCCGGGAATAGAATATCCTTCATTTTCCAGCGCTCCGCCAAAAGGTAAAGTCCACCAAGACTTACACCAAAATCTATTGCTGGGAATGAAATTTGTTCAATAAACCGTCTGAAAATCGACAGGGATGCGCGTAAATAAATGGCGAAATGAATGGCCATCGAAAACAATTTCGCATTGTTTTGTGAAAAGTGCTTCTTTGCAAAAATGACCATCGCTCGGTAAAAAACGAAGACATAGTTAACGGAACTTTTTTTGGTGCTTTCACCTTTGTAGTGAATGATTTTCGTTTCGGGGAAATAGAAGTTTTTAAAGCCTCCTAATTGAATGCGGTAGGACAAATCAATGTCCTCGCCATACATGAAAAAAGTTTCATCTAGGAATCCAACCGTGTCAAGTGTTTCTTTGCGCATCAACATAAACGCACCACTTAATACGTCCACTTCATTGGTGTCAAATTCACTTAAATAGCCCAAATGGTAACGTCCAAAACGTTTCGATTTGGGAAAAAGTTTGGCTAATCCAAAAATCTTGTAAAAAGCTACTTGCGGTGTTGGTAATCCGCGTTTAGATTCGGGGAGAAAGCGTCCTTTTCCATCGACCATGCGAACTCCGAGTCCACCGGCAGCTGGATGCTCATCCATAAACGCCAAGACTTTCGAAAAGGTATCTTCTTCGACAACGGTGTCTGGATTTAGTAACAAAGAATAGCGAGCGTCCGAAATCGCAAGTGCTTGATTGTTGGCGCGGGAAAAACCAACATTTTCTTTGTTGGCGATTAAATGTACTTGAGGGAATTTGGACTGAAGCATTTCAACGGAACCATCCACACTGTTATTATCCACCACAAAAACTTGAACTTTCAAGGACTTACTTGCTGCTAAAACAGCATTCAAACATTGTTCGAGGAAATAAGTGACATTGTAATTTACAATGACAACGCTCAAGTCAAATGTTGGTGTGTGCTTATCCATTCGCTAATGCAATGCACGAAATTTCGATGTTCACATCTAAAGGTAGTCGGGCAACTTGTACCGTTTCCCTTGCTGGTGGAATCCCAGGGAAATAAGAGGCGTAAATAGCATTCACTGCTTGAAAATCGTTTAAGTCCTTCAAGAAAATACTGGTTTTTACAACCTGTTCGATGTTCAAATCCGCAGCTTCTAATAAAGCGACAATGTTTTTCATCACACGGTGTGTAGCCTCTTCAATGCTATTCATTTCAAGTTCACCTGTCGCTGGATTTAAGGGGATTTGCCCACTTACAAACAACATTCCACCGGCAAGAATCGCTTGGCTGTAAGGACCAACGGGAGCTGGTGCATTGGGAATCTGTATGGCTTTTTTCATCGTATTTTGTTTATCCTTCGGATTAAGCGATTTTTTCTACTTTTGCAAAGTAACAAAAATCAAAGAACGTGAAGGTAGTACTAGTGGATTTTTATGATTCTTTCACCTTCAATCTGTCCCATTATTTAGAACAATTAAACGTAGAGGTAACGGTGATTCGTCACGATTATTTGAAGCTAGCGGAAATAAATACGTTTGACGCAATCGTTCTATCTCCTGGGCCTGGACTTCCAAGCGAAAAAGTAAACTTAATGGAATTGCTTTCATTGTACGCAGGAAAAAAGCCCATTTTAGGCGTTTGTTTGGGCATGCAAGCCATTGCGATTCATTTGGGTGCTTCGTTGCAAAATCAAGAACAAGTAAAGCACGGTGTTCAAGGAAAGCTGATTGTTAAAAATCATTCCGGATTGTTTCACGGATTGCCAAACGAATTTTTGGTTGGATTGTACCACAGTTGGAAAGTAGTTGATGTCCCCGAAGCTTGGCAAACGGCACAATTAGACAATGGCGTGATGATGTCCATTGAAGTTCCAACTCAGCTATTGTATGCTGTACAGTTTCATCCGGAGTCTATTTTGACGGAACACGGACTTCAACTTTTATCAAATTTCATTCAAACTATAAAATCATGACGAAAAAGATGCTCTTTTTACTAGCAAGTATGTTCTTTTACATGCATGTGTCGGCCCAAAGCTGTTTAGGTTATTGGATTACCATTGATGACGAAAGTGGATTAAAGAAATCCGTTGTGGAATTGTACAAAAAGGATGGCAAGATGTGCGGAAAGGTCGTTTACATCTATAAAAGAGGAAAGGACGGACCTCATTCTTTGTGTGAACATTGCGAAGGAAGTTTAAAGAACAAACCGGTTTTGGGAATGCAAATCGTTAAAAACCTCACTTGGAACAATAGTGAATGGGTAGGAGGTACGATTTTGGATCCAGACAATGGAAAAGTATACGATGCGAAAATTTGGATAAACCCTGAAAACCACAACAAACTCAATGTCCGCGGGTATATTGGTCCGTTCTTTAGAACACAAACGTGGCTAAAAACAGAAAAAATACCGCTTGATTAAAACCTTTTTCAAACTCTTTTGTTTAATGTTTTATATCAAATTAGAACAAAACGTTAAACAAAATGAAATTATTCTTTACGCTCACACTGACTTTATTCCTAATTAATGGATTGTATGCACAGAACGGTATCGTTCGCGGACGTGTGTACAATGCTCAAACAAATGCCTCCGTTGAAGGCGCGAAAGTTCAAATCATCGAACAAGCGAAAGGGACAATCACTTTGGCAGATGGAACCTTTGAATTAACGGGTCTTAAACCTGGTGTTTATTCTTTCAAAGCCGTTTCCATTGGATTTAAGGAATTGATCATCAATGAAATCACCGTGACAAATGCACGTGCGGTTGATTTGGACTTTGCGGTGGAAGAATTAATCAGCAATCAAAAAGAAGTAGTTGTCAAAGCATCTCCATTTGTTCGAAAATCAGAATCTCCAAATTCGTTAAAAACCTTGAATGCGACGGAAATTGAACGTCTTCCTGGTGCGAATCGCGATGTGAGTCGTGTAATCGCAGCCTTACCAGGTGTGGCCTCAAGAGCGACATTCCGAAACGACATCATCATTCGCGGTGGTTCTCCAGGAGAGAATAAGTTTTATTTGGATGGAATCGAAGTACCAAACATCAATCACTTTGCGACGCAAGGAAGTAGTGGAGGACCGGTTGGCTTATTGAACGTAAACTTTATCCGCGAAGTAGATTTCTACTCCGGAGCATTTCCCGCAAATCGTGCAAATGGACTCAGTTCTGTTTTGGCATTTAAACAAAAAGATGGAAACAAAGACGGACTCATTTCTAATTTTACTTTAGGTTCTAGCGACGCAGGATTAACGTTTGATGGTCCATTAGGTAAAAAAGCGGATTTTATCTTTTCAGCACGAAAGTCTTATTTACAATTCTTATTCATGGCCTTGAAATTGCCGATTTTACCTTCCTATAATGATAGCCAGTTTAAAATCAATTACAAAGTCAACGAGAAAAACAAAGTAACCATTATTGGATTAGGCGCTTTGGACAATTTCGATGTGAATACGGACGTGAATGCGTCAGTTACAGATACAGCTGCGAGGGAATACAATAATTTCATCATCAATAACTTGCCGATTCAAAAACAGTGGAATTACACGATGGGAGTCAACTGGATTCACTTTTCTAAAAATTCATACCAGAACATCGTAGTCAGTAGAAACATGTTAAATAACGCTGCTTACCGTTATAAAAACCGCATTGAAACGCCTGAGAATTTGTTGCAAGATTACCGTTCTTTTGAAGCAGAAAATAAATTCCGTTTTGAACATACATACACAAAAAACGGGTGGAAAGTAAACGCTGGATTTGCGTATGAATATGCGCGTTATTTTTCTTCGACTTACAACAACATTACCATTCAAGGGAATCCAGTAACAATCGATTTTAAATCGAACTTGTTCATGAGTAAAATGGCTGCCTTCGGTCAAGTAAGTAAGTCCTTTTTCAAAGAGCGCTTAAATACATCATTTGGATTGCGAACGGATTTCTCGAATTATTCGAAAAGCATGATGAATCCGCTGGATCAACTTTCACCGAGTTTAGCTTTGTCTTACCGTATTACCGAACAAATTGCCTTGAACGGAAGTGTAGCAAGATACCACCAATTGCCTTCTTACACGATATTAGGTTACAGAAATCCACAAGGAACATTGGTAAATCAACAAAATGAAGTGAAGTACATTCAAGCAGATCATTTTGTGATTGGAAGTGAATTCTTGACAAAAATGAATTCTCGTTTTACATTGGAAGGATTCTATAAAAAGTACAACCGTTACCCTTTCTCTGTAAAAGATTCTTTGTGTCTAGCGAATGTAGGTTCGGATTTCGGTGTGATCGGAAATGAAGAAGTGAAATCTATTTCTCAAGGAAGATCTTATGGTATGGAATTCTTATTTCAACAGAAATTATTTAAAGGTTATTATGCTATTCTTGCTTACACGTTTGTGAATTCTGAATTCCAAGATAAAAACGGCACATACGTACCAACAGCATGGGACAGCAAGCACATCGTATCGTTAACAGGTGGAAAACGCTTCAAAAATGGATGGGAATTGGGAATGCGTTGGTTGTTCTCTGGTGGATCACCCTACACTCCTTACGACGTAGAAACATCAACAATGATTCAAAACTGGGACATCAACGGACAAGGTATTTTAGATTATTCATTGCTGAACACCCAGCGTGAGTCTAGTTTTCATCAATTGAATGTTCGAGTAGATAAAAAATGGTACTTGGAAAAATTGACCTTGAATTTCTATTTGGATATTCAAAATGCGTATGGTTACAAAGCGAAGTTGGCTCCAATCATGTTGGTAGAAACAGATTCGAATGGAACACCAATTGTTGATCCTGCTAATCCTGGTCATTACAAAGCAAAGTTCATTGCGAACTCGAATGGAATTGTTCAACCAACTTTAGGAATCATTGTTGAATTTGCTAACAAGAAAAAAAGCAGCGTTTCCAAGTAGTTGAGGTAGTGTGATCACGAAAAAATCCATACCTTTGCATCCAAATTAGAAAAAAAATGGCAACGAACCGAACTTTTACAATGCTTAAGCCTGATGCAATCGAAAACGGGCACATGGGAAAAATCATTGACATG
>CAIRMS010000228.1 GCA_903879765.1 uncultured Flavobacteriales bacterium | reverse complement strand
TAAAAACAAACGCTATGAAAACAAATGAATTTATTAATGATTTAGGAACATCTGACTACGCAAGTTGGATATTAGTTCAACAAGCACATTTAGAAAATGCTTATAATGAATGTGTTATGGAATGTGGTTTTAATAACAAATCAGGTTATGTTTATATTGCATTGGAAAATGGAATACAAATAGCTTCGTGTTTCGGGCAACCTGTTGAGTATATTAAATACGAATTTTCAACAGAAGAAGAATTATTTTTTGACACTTACGAAGAAGCATTAAATAATTAATTATGGAATATACATATATACACGACATTCATACACTTTATGAAAACAACGGTGAACTGCATTTAGTTTCACAAGGCAAAACAGTTATTTTTAATTGCGAAGAACTATTTAATGACTTACCGCATATTTTAGAAATTGTATTAAAAGCAAGAACAGAAAATACGAAACAAATAAAAAAAGAAATAATCAAAACAATCAATAAAAACAAATCACTATGAAAAATCTATTTAAAGCGTTGGCAACATTCCAACAAGAAGTTCCTGTAATACACAAGGCAACACAAGGGGACGGATATTCCTACTCGGATTTACCTAAAATCTTTAGCGTAATCAATCCGTTACTAAAAAAACACGGACTAGGATTCACTCAGTTAATTAATGATAATGGTGTAAATACTATTCTATTTCACGTAGAAAGTGGTGAATCAATCCAAAGCACTACACCTATTCCTCAAAACGTACAGTTGAAAGGGATGAATGACTTTCAGGTTCTAGGTTCAGCAATTACCTACATCCGTAGATATGCTTTATCTTCAATCTTAGGTATCGTAACAGACAAAGATACTGATGCAGGAGGAGAGCAAGTAAAAAGCGAACCAAAGAAACAAACGTTAGATACTAAAAGATTCCAAGATGCAGTCAAAGCACTTACGGAAGGAAAGATAACACGTGAATCTTTAGAGAGCAAGTTTGCATTAACAGAAGGTCAAATTGATATCTTAAATGCGTTATGAAAGTTAGATGCTCTGCTATAGGAAAAATTATGTCAGCACCCCGCAATAAATCGGAGGTGCTTTCACAGACTGCAAAGACATACATTCACGAGTTAGTTTTGCAGGATAAATACGGAATCAGAAAAGAGTTTAGTTCACGTTACACGGACAAAGGAAACGAAGTAGAAAACGAATCAATCAACTTAGTTAACGAAGTCTTAGACGTTGGATTTATCTATAAGAATGAGGAACACTACCAAAACGATTGGATTACAGGAACACCCGATGTAAACACGGAGCAAGTTCTACTAGACGTTAAGTCAAGTTGGGATGGTTCTACGTTTCCATTCTTTGAAACAGAGATACCTACAAAGGATTACTACTACCAATTACAAGGGTATATGTGGCTAACGGGTAAACAACAATCAATGCTTTGTTATTGCTTAGTTGATACTCCTGAGTTAATGGTTGAGGATGAGATTCGCAGAACACATTGGAAACTAAACCTAATGGAGGAAAGTTTAGATTTAAGAGATGAAATCCAAAAG
>CAIRMS010000227.1 GCA_903879765.1 uncultured Flavobacteriales bacterium | reverse complement strand
TGGAAGAAAATCCATGGGATGTGTTTGAATCAACTTTCGCTGAAGGCACTGTACATAGCGGAACAATCATCGATATGAAAGATAAATCTGGTATCGTTGCTCTTCCATACGGTGTTGAAGGAATTTGTCCTGCTAAACACTTGAAAAAAGAAGATGGTTCTAACGCTAAATTGGAAGAAATTCTTGACTTTAAAGTAATTGAATTCAATAAAGACGCGAAGAAAATTGTTCTTTCTCACACACGCATGTTTGAAGAAGGTGAAGACAAACCAACTATGACGAAATCTGGTAAAAAATCAGCTGGAGGAAGTGGGAATAGTGGAAATGGTAACTCAACTGATCAAGCTGTGAAAGCAATCAACCAAAATACTGAAAAATCAACATTAGGTGATTTAGGAGGATTGGCTGAATTGAAACAAAAAATGGAAAAAGGCGAATAAGCCAATTTTCAATCATATGAAGGGAGGTTCGCCTCCCTTTTTTTTTGTCAAAAAACGTGAAAAAGGTGTTAATAACATAAGGACATTCATGTACACTTATCCGCTTATCAACTAAATTAATACGTAAATTTGTTCTGCTGAAATTATGAATATAACGGAACTTTCAGGGACAGTAAAGGATATTTTTGCGGCTTACCTCGAACAGAACGGTCACAGAAAAACGCCCGAACGCTTTGCTATTCTAGCAGAGATATACCAATATGAAGGACATTTTGATATTGAAACACTTTACATCAAAATGAAAAATCATAATTACCGTGTTTCTCGCGCAACGCTGTACAATACCATTGATTTACTTTTAGCATGTAATCTTGTTAGAAAACATCAATTCGGTAAAAATTTGGCGCAATTTGAACGTTCTCATGGCTCCAAACAACATGATCATGTAATCTGCACAGATACAGGAGAAGTAATCGAATTTTGTGATCCGCGTATCCAACAAATCAAAGCGACGATTGAAGAACTTTTTCAAGTGACAGTTCAGCACCACTCTCTCTATTTTTATGGAATTAAAAATCAACCAAAATCATAGAAATGACCGTGAATTTACATCTTGATGCAGATTATACCGTTTTGTCCTTTGATGGTAAATTAATGTCGGATGCCGACCTAACGGATGCACAACAACTATTAAATTCATTGACGAATTGGAATGTCGTTTTAGATTTGGCAAAGCTCGCTTACGTCAACTCATCTGGAATCGCATTCTTTGTCAAAGTACTTACACGCGCTCGATTGAATCAAGGTGATGTTGTTGTACTAAATGTAAATGATCAATTAACTAAAATTTTTGAACTGACTAAAATCAATCAAGTGTTTCATATGGCGAACACCATGACAGAGGTCAAAGCATACTTTAAAAAATAAGCATGAAAGTAGATGTATTGTTAGGATTACAATGGGGTGATGAAGGTAAAGGGAAAATTGTCGATGTATTGACTCCTGATTATGATATTATTGCACGTTTTCAAGGTGGACCAAATGCTGGACACACATTGGAATTTAATGGAATTAAACACGTACTTCACACAATTCCTTCAGGGATTTTTCATGCGAATGTTGTCAATCTTGTTGGGAATGGTGTCGTAATTGACCCAGTTATTTTCAAAGGCGAGTTAGATAAATTAGCACCATTCAATATTGATTTTGAAAACCGCTTGTTACTTTCGAAAAAAGCACATTTGATTTTACCAACGCATAGACTTCTAGATGCTGCCTCAGAAACAGCAAAAGGTAAAAATAAAATTGGATCCACTCTAAAAGGAATTGGACCAACTTACATGGATAAAACAGGAAGAAACGGTTTACGTGTTGGAGATATCTTCTCTCCAAACTTCCAAGAAAAATATGACGCTCTTGTGGAAAAACACGTAGGGATGTTAAAACATTACGAAGGATTCGAATACGATCTTTCTTCTTTGGAAAAACCTTGGATGGAAGCGATTGAGAATTTGAAAAAATTACAAGCCGTTGACAGCGAACATTACTTGAATACTGCTTTGTTAAACGGAAAACGCGTTTTGGCAGAAGGTGCTCAAGGTACAATGTTAGACATCGACTTTGGAACGTATCCATTTGTAACATCTTCAAATACGGTTACAGCTGGAACATGTACCGGACTTGGTATTGCTCCTACGCGTATCGGAAAAGTCATTGGTATTTTCAAAGCATACTGCACACGTGTTGGCAGTGGTCCATTCCCGACAGAACTAGATGACGAAGTTGGTGAAGAAATCCGTAAAGAAGGTCGTGAATTCGGCGCTACTACTGGACGTCCACGTCGCTGCGGATGGATTGACCTTGTTCAAATGCGTTACGCAATAATGATCAATGGAGTAACGGAACTTTCCATGATGAAAGCAGACGTTTTGAGTATTTTTGATAAAATTAGTGTGTGTACACATTACCTCGTTGATGGCGAGAAAGTGTATGATTTCCCTTTTGATGTGAGTGATTTAGATTTCACTCCTGTTTATGAAGAATTGGAAGGATGGAATTGTGATTTAACAGAATTGTCAGATTACGAATCCGCACCAGATGCACTTAAAAAATATGTAACGTATTTGGAAGCACAATTAAACGTGCCAATTAACGTTGTATCTGTCGGACCAGATAGAAAACAAACATTAGCCAATCACTAAAATGAACATCAAACCATTCATACAAATTGCGCTCTTCTTGAGCGCATTTTTTTTGAGTGGAAAGGTATGTGCTCAAAAGAAAACACTTGAGTTACTTCCCGGTTCTGAAAAGATCTATTACAACAAAGCTTCTGGCAAGCATCGATTAGTGGGAACAGTAAGTTTTGTGTATCATGGAAATACCATGTATTGCGACTCCGCACATTACCAAGACAAGCAAAAGATCGTCAACGCTTACGGAAATGTTCACATTCGTAAAGGTGATGTCAATCTTTATTGTGATTCACTTTATTATGATGAATCGAACAAATATGCAAAACTTTGGGGCGATGTTCGTGTGAGAGATCAAGAGTATAAATTAAGTTCAGACTCACTGGATTACGATGCGAAAAAAGGAAGAGCCATTTACCGCAACAAAGGCCGCATTGAATCCATCGTTTCAAATGAACGCATAACAAGTACGCTAGGTTATTTCTATCCAAACAACGGGAGTTTCTTTTTTAGTGGAGATGTCGATTACCGAAAAAATGACTTGAACGTCACGACGGATACGCTGCAATTTGCCTATGAACAACAAAAGTTATATTTCTTTGGTCCAACAACCATGAAAAACGATAGCCTTGTCATTCATTGCAAAAAAGGTTGGTTCCATGTTCAAACAGAAGAAGGAGTCTTGTACAAACAAGCGGAAGTGATTCAAAAAACCAGCATCATCAAAGGAGACACCTTGTTTTTGAATACAAAACTGAATGATTACGAAGGAAGAGGAAACGTTTATTACAAAGATTTCACTCAAAACATGGCCTTTATGGGAAATAAGGCGAAATCAAGTAACACTTTACATCTCGCCTATTTAACAGGAAATACCTTAGCATTTAAGGTTTATGACGGTGATACCTTGTACATACATGCGGACAGTCTGATTATGCACAAAGATTCATTGAATCGCACAACTGAAACAATGGCCCATCGAAAAGTACGTATTTACAACAAAGCGATCCAAGGTGTATGTGATTCCGCCATTTACCAACCAAAATTGGAAGAGTTGTATTTAAAAAGCCAACCGAAAATCTGGGCTGAAAATGCCGAACTGAAAGGGAACTCAATGAAAATTAGTTTGAAAGATAGTTCCATTCAACAAATTGACATCTTTGATGATGCCAGTGCTGTGATGGAAATTGATTCAGGTAAGTATTACAATCAACTTGCTGGTCGGAAAATGACCGCGTATTTTGTCAACAATGAATTAGTTAAAGCGGAAGCCAAGGGCAATGCATGGACCATTTTTTATCCGGAAGAGGAGAAAAAAACGGATTCGAGCCTAGTGAAAATCCGAAAGGGAATGAACCGATTGTTTGCGTCAGATTTATTGGTGGAACTGGATAGTGGTGAGGTGAAATCAATTACGTATTACGACAAACCGGATGGCATATTCTATCCAATGGATCAAATCAAAGCGGAAGAACAATTCATCAAGGGATTTTCATGGAATCCGATGTTGAGACCGAAAGACCCCTACTCCATTCGTAAAGATTATTGAATCTCTTCGCCTTCTGCTGAATCCCAACGGGTGACACGCTGAACACCTTCTACCTCCTCGAATTTCCGAGTTAATTGTTCCAATTGTGCGGTATCAAAAACCAACACTTTGATTCGACCTTCAAAAACGCCATCATTCGTTTCAAATGAAATACTTTTCATGTTCACATGATTTTGTTTTGAGATGATTTCTGTCAAACGATTTACCATCCCCAATTGATCAATTCCAACGATTCGGATAGCAGCAATTCGCTCCACTAATTGCTCACCTTCCCACTTCGCCTTGAGGCATCGGTAGGCTAATTTTGACATCAAGTGAACGGCATTCGGACAGGTAAAACGGTGAATTTTAATCCCACTACTGATGGTAATGAAACCAAAAATCTTATCTCCAGGAATTGGATTACAACATCGAGCCAATTGGTAATCAAAGCCTTTGAAATCCTCACCGATAATGATCGTATCCTTATCCGTGTTGATTCCCTCGAAAGTACCTTCCTCTGAACCACTGTTGATTTTTTTAGATTGGATTTTTTTCTGGGATTGAAGCATCCCATTTACTACTTCCAATTCGCGTAGTTTGGACAGATCAACTTTCCCTTTGGCAATGCGAAAATAGAGTTCGCTAATGGTCGATACATGAAAATGATTCGTTAAATACTGAATATTTTCTTGCGTCATGCGGACATTAAATTGCTTGAACTTTCGCTCTAGAATTTCCTTTCCATCGGAAGCGATCTGTTTTCTTTCTTCGTTGAGAGAGGATTTAATTTTTTGTTTTGCACGCGCCGTAACCACAAATTTCAACCATTCATCATTTGGCTTTTGTTTTTTGGAGGTTAAAATCTCCAATTGATCGCCGTTTAACAATTGATAACTCAATGGCATTAAACGGTTATTGACTTTTGCACCAATGCAACGATCACCAATTTCCGTGTGTATGTCGTAAGCAAAATCTAATATCGTTGAACCTGTTGGCAAAACACGTAACTCCCCTTTAGGTGTAAATACGTAGATTTCGTCATTGAACAAGTTCAGTTTGAAGTCATTGACAAAGTCCAAAGCATTCATGTCTGGACTATCTAATAAATCACGGATTTCCGCAATCCAACGATCGAATTTATTTTCGTCCGTCTTCGATTCTTTGTATTTATAATGTGCCGCTAATCCATGTTCAGCGATATCATCCATTCGTTTGGAACGAATTTGCACCTCTACCCATCGTCCTTGTGGGGACATCACCGTTGTATGCAAGGATTCGTATCCATTCGCTCTTGGAGTCGAAATCCAGTCACGCAAGCGGTCCGGACTTGGCTGGTAAAAATCGGTCACAATACTGTAAATTCTCCAACAATCCGCTTTTTCCAATTCGTAGGGAGTGTCGACAATGATGCGCAGGGCAAATAAGTCAAACACCTCTTCGAAAGGAACGTTTTTCGATTGCATTTTACGCCAAATCGAAAAAATTGATTTTGGACGCGCTTTGATATCGAAATGATATCCTTGATTCTCTAGTTCCTCTTTAATTGGCGCAACGAATCGACGAATAAACCGATTTCTGACATCTTGTGTGCTTTTAAGTTTGGAGTCAATGTCTTTAAACACCTCTGGTTCACAGTACTTCATGGAAAGATCTTCCAATTCCGTTTTGATTGGATATAAGCCCAATCGGTGAGCTAAAGGAGCATACAAAAAGCGTGTTTCGGATGCTATTTTCAATTGCTTTTCGACCTTCATGCTTGAAAGCGTACGCATGTTGTGAAGTCGATCCGCTAGTTTAATAAGTACGACACGGAAATCATCAGAAATGGTGAGAATCATTTTACGGAAATTCTCCGCTTGAATGGAGGTATTCTCGTCGAAAACTTCTGGGATTTTCGTGAGTCCATCAATGATGGTTCTTACTTTGGAACCGAAAATATCTTCGATGTCTTGTAAGGTGATATAAGTATCTTCCACCGTATCGTGCAACAATGCACAAGCCACAGCGATTGGCTCCAATCCCATTTCTTCCGCGCAAATTCTAGCAACGGCAATCGGATGATAAATATACGGTTCGCCAGATTTGCGACGCATATCTTTGTGCGCTTCCAGTGCAATATCGAAAGCCTTACGGATCATCTTAGTCTCCTCACGACTTCGATCCTTCATGGCTCTTAACAAGCCTTTAAACGCATTTAAAATTTCAACGCGTTCTCTTTCTAAATCAATTTGACTGGAATCGTATGCTTGCATTTATTTTGAAGGTAAAATTTTTGCTTTTACTTCACCGAAGCCAATTCGAACATCATTATTCTGACAATAGCCACGCATCGTAACGGTATCACCATCTTGAATAAAGCGTCGTTCCGTTCCATCGTTCATCAGTATTGGTTTTGTTCCTTTCCAAGCCAATTCCAACATCGAACCAAAGGAATCAGGAGTGGAACCTGAAATTGTCCCTGAACCCATTAAATCACCACAACGCACATTGCATCCGTTCACCGTATGATGTGCTAATTGTTGAGACATGTTCCAGTACATGTATTTAAAATTCGAGTTAGAAATGATTTTTTCCGTTGTGTTTTCCGGAGTCATTCCAACTTGAAGGTGAATGTCGTATGATTTCTTTCCTTCAAATTTCAAATATGAAAGCACCGCTGGATCTTGTTCAGGTGAATTCACTGCAAACGGTTGCAATGCATCCATAGTCACAATCCAGCAAGAAATAGACGAAGCAAAGTTTTTCGCTAGGAATGGTCCAAGTGGAACATATTCCCATTTCTGAATGTCACGTGCAGACCAATCGTTGAATAAGCACATTCCGAAAATATAGTCTTCAGCTTCGTTGGTAGAAATAGAATCACCTAACGGTTTTCCATCGTAGGTGATGAATCCCATTTCTAATTCGAAATCAACTTGACGAGACGCTGCGTAAATTGGCGGTTCGTTATCGTCCGGTTTGATTTGTCCTTTTGGACGATGAATATCCTGTCCAGAAATAATCACAGAAGACGAACGTCCGTGGTATCCAACAGGAATCCATAACCAGTTTGGCAACAAAGCGTTTGCTGGATCACGGAACATGATTCCAACATTTGTTGCGTGTTCTTTGCTTGAATAAAAGTCTGTGTAATCACCAATTTGAACCGGCATGCACATGTCTACTTCATTTACTGAAAACAATGCCTTTTGAATCGCTTCATTTGTAGCTGCAGCGTGATTTTCCGTTGAGAAAAGATCCGAAAGGGCTTGACGCAAACGACGTGTTGCCTCTTTTCCTTTTTTCATCATGGGATTCAAAAATTCTTGTGCGAAATCTTCCACTGTAAATCCATCAACGTGAAGTTGACCAGATGCTGCAAGTATGGATAAATCAATCACTGTATCGCCAATGCGCGTTCCAACACAAGCTGTGGATCCACTTTTCGTAAATACGCCAAAAGGAAGGTTTTGAATTGGGAAGTCAGATCCTTCCGGAACCGAAATCCATGAACGTAAACTTGGATTATTTGCTGCTATCATGTTCTACTTGTATTAAACGTTGAAACGGAAATGCATCACATCTCCATCTTCTACTACGTATTCTTTTCCTTCTACTTTGAATTTTCCAGCTTCTTTGACAGCGCTTTCAGATCCGTAGGTAATGAAGTCATTGTATTTCATCACTTCTGCGCGAATAAATCCTTTTTCAAAATCACTGTGAATCACTCCAGCAGCTTGCGGTGCGGTCATTCCTTTGCGAATGGTCCATGCACGCACTTCCTTCACTCCAGCTGTAAAATATGTCTGTAGATTCAATAAATGATACGCTTGACGAATCAAACGATTCACTCCAGGTTCTTCTAATCCAAGTTCATCAAGGAACATTTGACGTTCTTCATACGTTTCCAATTCTGTAATATCCGCTTCGATTTTCGCTCCAATGATCATAACTTCTGCGTTTTCACTTGCTACGGCTGCTTTTACAGCTTCTACGTGTGCATTTCCAGTTTTTACAGAATCTTCATCTACGTTACACACGTACATCACAGGTTTCGAAGTGATTAAATTGAATTTATGAATGATGTCAAATTCTTCTTGTGTGAAATCCAAGCCACGGATTGAACGTCCTTGTTCTAATCCTTCTTTGATTTTGTGCGCTAACTCGTTTTCTTTCACCGCATCTTTATCGCCAGATTTGATCACACGAGCCAAACTTTGAATCTTTTTCTCTACAGAATCTAAGTCTTTTAATTGCAACTCGATGTCAATGATTTCCTTATCGCGAATTGGGTTCACACTTCCATCAACGTGAATGATGTTTCCGTCATCAAAACAACGAAGCACGTGTAAAATTGCATCTGTCTCACGGATATTTGCTAGGAATTGATTTCCAAGTCCTTCACCTTTTGATGCTCCTTTTACCAATCCTGCGATGTCAACAATTTCCATCGTTGTTGGCATAACGCGCTCTGGATTCACCAACGCTTCTAATTTCTGCAAACGTGGATCTGGAACGGATGTCGTTCCCACATTCGGTTCAATGGTACAAAAAGGGAAATTCGCCGATTGCGCCTTTGCATTTGATAAACAGTTAAATAAAGTTGATTTTCCAACATTCGGCAAGCCGACAATTCCACATTTTAAAGCCATTCTTCGTATTTTTTGTGAGCAAAGATACAAAGAATCTCGCCTGACAGAGTCACGGAAAGCGCTAGATTTTACAAGCTCAAATGATTCCCATGGATTTTGGTTATTTTTATGGCAAAATTCAACGATGAAACACCTACTTTCCGCTTGTATTCTTTCATTGAGCACAGTTCTTTTTGGACAAGATTCCTTGATGATTCGATCTATTTACGATGAGGCTTTGCTTCGTGGTCAATCATACGAAAACCTTCGTCAGTTATGCAAAAACATTGGACCAAGATTAAGCGGCTCAACGGAAGCACAAATGGCAGTCGAATGGAGTCAAGCGAAGATGAATACGTATGGTTTCGACCGTGTCTACCTTCAGGAAATTAAAGTTCCTCATTGGGAAAGAGGCACAAAGGAAAGTGCTTGGTTTCGAACTTCCGACGGACAATTAACCAAAGTTCACCTACTCGCGCTTGGTGGTTCTATTGGAACAAATGGCACGATGGAAGGTGAAGTCATTGAATTCAAAACGATTGACGAACTAAAAAAAGCAAAACCATCCAAGATTAAAGGTAAAATTGTGTTTTTAAACCAAGCAATGGATGCAACACAAATTCAAACATTCAAAGCCTACGGAGCTTGTTATGCGATTCGCGGAAATGGAGCTGTGGAAGCAGGGAAACTCGGTGCAAAAGCGGTGATTATTCGCTCCCTTGGACTTCCGGAGGATATACATCCACACACAGGATCCATGCATTACGAAGACTCTGTTGAACGCATTCCAGCCGGAGCTTTGGCAACAGCGGATGCGAGCGCATTATCTGCAGCTTTAGCTAAAGGAACTGTTCGATTTATTTTTGAAATGGATTGCCGTGTTTTTCCAGATGCAACTTCGTACAATGTCATTGCTGAAATTCGTGGAAGCGAGAAACCGGAAGAAATCATTGTTTTTGGTGGACATTTAGACTCTTGGGATGCAGGAGAAGGCGCACACGACGACGGCGCTGGAGTCATTCATTGTCTAGAAGCATTGCGTATCCTGAAAGAACTCAATTACAAACCGAAACACACTTTGAGAGTCGTATTTTTCATGAACGAAGAAAATGGAAACATGGGAGGGAAATCTTATGCTTCATTGGTGAAATCAGCAGGTGAAAAACACATTGCGGCATTGGAGTCAGATCGCGGTGGATTCGTCCCACGTGGATTTGGCGTTGATGGTTCCGATGCGCAAGTTGCTTTTCTTCAAACCTTTGCCCCAAACTACAAAAACTACGACTTACACGTTTTTGAAAAAGGATACGGTGGAGTTGACATTGGTCCGTTAAAAGAACAATATCCAGGAATTCCCTTGTTTGGATTCGTGCCGGATTCCCAACGTTATTTTGATTACCACCACGCACCGAGTGACGTTTTTGAAAGTGTCAACAAACGCGAGTTAGAGTTAGGCGCTGCGGCGATTTCTAGTTTTATTTATTTGTTGGATTTAAAGTTGAAGTAAGGTTAATGTGCTAGTGTGCTAATGTGCTAATTTGCCAATGTGCTTGCGGACATCGAAAAACGGACAACGGAAAACAGACATCAGAAAACGGAAAACGGAAAACAGAAAACGAACGAAACGAGCGTGAATCCCTAATTTCCCAACTCGATTAAGGTGTCGTTCGTTTGCTTCGTGTCGAAATCGATAAATTCAATGCGTAGAAAATCACCGTTTTCGCTCACTTTCTTATTCATATCTCAAATCATCAGCCTATTTTTTTGTGCCGTAATAAGTCAAAAATAGGGATATCAGCATGATGATTGGAATCAATTTAGCCAGAAGTGAGAAGGCTAGGAGCAACTTTGGATGGAACTGTATTTCATTCAAGTGTTTCATAAATGAAGATGTGCGAGTGATTGTGGTTAAAAGAAACAATTGACTTAACCAATAACCAGCCTGAAAATTTGGTTCAACGGGACTTGCATTCCATAATTTGAAACCCAAATTGATAAAAACATAGGAAAGAAACATGACTAAAAGAATGAAATAATTCATTCGAAAAATGATGACTTTTTTCAAACTGAAAAAACCAATCAGAACGAAGAGCTGACACAAGGGGAAAACATAGGCGATTTTGAAATCAAACAAATACTGCGCTTTGGTCAATACCTCTTTATTTTTAGCCAATACGTAAAAATTACACACAGGGAACAACGCCAGCGCCAAGATAAAGAGTAGCGTGTATACCAAGAGTTCTATGAGGATGATGGTCGTTTTTCTATTCATTCTGAAGTATTATCTTTTTCCGCAAGATTTATCGGAATTCATCCTTTCTATAATGTCCTTCTTAAAGTGAAAGCCATCAATCGAAAATAAATGAATTTTCCGGATGTTTTCTAAGGCACAAATTATTTCGTGTATTTCAGAAAAGGTCCATTCTCCGTGTTTATTGAGCTCGTATTTCTTTTGCTTATCAGAAAAAACCAATGCATAATGAGCCAATTTCCCAGAATGAGTTACTCTTTCACTTACCTGAACAGTAAGATTCTCATAGTTTATGTGATAAAGTACTTCCTTATTGATGT
>CAIRMS010000226.1 GCA_903879765.1 uncultured Flavobacteriales bacterium | reverse complement strand
TCCATATGGAAATAAAACTCGTCCTGCTTGATGGCTAATTCTTCTAAAAATCCTTTTTTTGTTTTCGTGTTGAATTTCAATGTATGACAAGTTACAGTCTCTCCCCCATCCGTGAAAACAGGAAATTCTACTTTGTTACTATCCTTGTCATAGCGGTATTTTGCCCAAATTTCATTCGCTTCTAGGTCTAATAAAATGTATCCTGCTGTGATCAGTAGTCCTTCCATTTCAACCTTTGCATTCCCGTACAAATGAATTTGTTTTTTCTTTACATCATTTAATATCCGTTCATCTGCTCCATAAGTGATGATGTTCTGCATACTTGAATCGTTGACAAACAGCGTATCTTGCGCCGTAACCACAGACAAATTGCACATTATTAACAATGTGACGAAGAAAAGTTGTTGTATGAATGGTCTTATGGTCAATGTTGGCTCTTAATTTTGTCGTATGCGCCTTAAACGTACAAAGCTACCAAAATTCAAGTTGTTTGTAAAGAACGAATGTAAACTCTATTTATTGGGGTTGCTGTCATGGTTTTTATTTTCGACGTCCCTTTTCGGGCAACACTCCGTAAAACATGGAATCAAAACAGTTGTGATTGATGCTGGACATGGAGGAAAAGATCCTGGGTGTCATGGTTCCTTTGCACATGAAAAAATTGTTTGTTTGGAAATGGCCTTAAAACTTGGGGCAAAAATAAAAGCGAAATACCCAGATATTAACGTCATTTATACGCGAACAACGGACGTTTTTGTCGAATTAATTGATCGTGCGAACATCGCAAATAAAGCAAATGCTGACTTGTTTATCTGCATCCATGCGAATGCTGGAAGCAGTTCCGCTTATGGAACTGAAACCTATGTCTTAGGATTACATCGAACAGAAGCTCAACAGCGTGTGATGGAGCGAGAAAACTCCATTATTGCTTTGGAGGATGATAAGGGAGCAAAATACAAGGACTTTGATTTATCACCAGATGCCATCATTCAATTACAATTACAAGGATCCGTCTATTTAAATCATTCCATAGAATTTGCCGAATACTTGCAAAAGGAATTTAAAAAGATTGGTCGTTATGACAGAGGAGTCAAGCAAGCCGGATTCTTAGTTCTTTACAAAACAACCATGCCAAGTGTACTCATTGAGACTGGATTTTTACCAAATCCAACGGAAGAAAAATTTATTGGCTCCGCTGATGGACAAGAAAAAATGTCTGCAGCGATGTTTAGAGCATTTGAAAATTATAAAGGTCAAATGGAAGGGAAACCTGTCGCATCTGTTCCAATTGAAAAAAATCCAGAGCCAAAACCTGTTGAGACAATCCAAGAAAAAGCAGATTCCTCTGGACTTGTTTTTCGCGTTCAAATTGAAACCTCTGATCGGAAAATCGCATTGAATTCATCTAGATTTAAGGGCTTAGAAGTATTTGAATATGAGGAAAACAATATTTTCAAATATTGCACTGGTACCTATAAAAATGACCTTTCCGGTGCAAAAAACTATAAAAATGAGCTGATTGAAAAAGGATTTAATCATGCTTTCGTAGCAGCCTTCCTCAATGGAGAGCGAATTAGTATCGAAAAAGCTATTAAATTAGCAGAAAAAAAGTAGTTTGAAGTTCACGAAAGAAATTAAAGCAGCCCTTATCGCTTTGGCATCCATTGCTGTTCTTTACGCGGGAATTAACTTCCTGAAAGGGAATAGTTTTCTCGGTGGAGACACTGAATACAAAGCGTATTTCCCTAATACTGGGTCTATTATGGTGTCGAGTAACGTTACCTTAAATGGCGTCACCGTGGGTAAAGTAACCGGGATTAAATCCATCCCGAATGGTACAATTGACAAAAAAGTCTTGATGACTTTTAACATTCAAGAAGAGGGTATTCGCCTACCTAAAGGATCATTTGTCGAAATTGGCTCCCTAGATTTTATAAATAAATGTTTAATAATTCACACACCTGAAGATATTTCAAAAGGATATTATAAAGCAAAAAGTGTCATTCCTGGAAAAATTTCCATTGACATGGTCACGCAGGTAAAAGCCTATGCCGATCCAATCTCTCAACGGCTTCAAAAAATGATGGGTTCCATCGATCGAATGGTGATCTCATTGTCCTCGTTCTGGGATACAACAGCAACTTCTGAGATCGAAGGAAGTTTAAAAGAAGTAAAAATTACCATCAAGCGTTTGGGTCGCGTAGCTAACGAAATCGAAGGATTTGTTGCTGCAGAGCGTGCTCAATTCACAAAAATCATGGCCAATGTTGAATCCATTACATTGAACATCCGAAAAAGCAACGACGAGCTAACCAAGATTATTGGAAATACGCGAAAAATCACCGACGATTTTGTGAGTGCTGACTTTAAATCGGTTTTATTAGACGCACAGACAACCGTTAAAAAATTAAACCTTGTGTTAGAAGATGTCGAAAATGGACATGGGACTTTAGGCAAACTTATTCATGATGAAAAACTTTACAACGAATTAGTTGTTACAAACAAAGACCTTCAAAATCTAGTTACAGATCTTCAAGCAAATCCGGACAGGTATATTCATTTCTCCGTTTTTGGTAAGAAATCTGAAGGACTTATTTTAAGTGAAAAAGAAGAAGTGAAATTCAAAAAATGGTTAGATACCATTCCAGATTAATTTAAACGTTCATGGAGATCATATTGTTTGCCATTCTTTTAAGCGCGGGAGCAGGATTCTTCGCGTACAACGCATGGAAAGTGCGCTACAACATTTTACTTGGACAAGATATTGATCGTTCCGACAAAAAAGGTGAACGGATTAAAACAATGGTTTTAGTCGCTTTTGGTCAAAAGAAAATGTTCTCTCGTCCAATACCAGCATTATTGCACCTTGCCCTGTACGTTGCTTTTGTCATTACTCAGATTGAATTAATTGAAATTGCCATTGATGGATTAAGTGGACATCACCGTTTCTTTTATTTCAAACTTGGAGGATTTTATTCCTTCATGATTAGTTTTATTGAAATCCTTTCAGTTTTAGCATTTGTTGCAACTTTAGCTTTTTTAATCCGACGAAACTTACTGAAACTACCACGTTTCACCATGAAGGAACTCATTGGATGGCCTACAAAAGATGCAAACATCATTTTGATTGCTGAAGTCGTTCTGATTTGCTGTATTTTCAGCATGAACGGTGCGGACGAAGTTTTGTACAGTCGCGGAGGATCACATGTCGAATTCGCGAAAGGTCATTATGATTTTGCCATCTCCTCGTGGATGGGTCCATTGTTATTTCAGAACTTCAGCATCGATGCGCTTCACGTAATAGAACGCATTGGATGGTGGGGACACATTTTGATGGTGTTTGCGTTTTTGAACTACCTACCCTATTCCAAACATTTTCACATTTTATTGGCATTTCCGAATACATTTTACTCCAACCTTGAGCAAAAAGGAAAGTTTACGAATATGGAATCTGTGACCAATGAAGTGAAGCTGATGTTGGATCCAAACGCAGATCCATATGCGGCACCAGCAAATCCTGATGAAGCACCAAAGCGATTTGGAGCGAAGGATGTCACTGATTTAACTTGGAAAAACTTACTCGATGCTTACACATGTACAGAATGTGGACGTTGTTCCTCTTCTTGTCCA
The DNA here is from genome assembly GCA_903879765.1 of uncultured Flavobacteriales bacterium. GTDB lineage: Bacteria > Bacteroidota > Bacteroidia > Flavobacteriales_D > Crocinitomicaceae > UBA952. The sequence goes on along the minus strand of CAIRMS010000226.1, from coordinate 5,922 downwards.
GCTAATGTTACTGGTAAACTTTTATCCCCACGAAAAATCATGATGGACACCAGAGACCGTTTGGTGGAAGTTGGAGAAAATTACCGCAAACATGGTAAAGGATATGACGATGGAAAAAGCTTAATCGGAGATTACATTACCGAAGAAGAACTTTGGGCGTGCACAAGCTGTAACGCTTGCGTACAAGAATGTCCAGTAAACATTGATCCATTATCCATTATTGTTGATTTACGTCGCTATCTAGTCATGGAGGAATCAAAAATTCCAAGTGAGTTAACAGGTATGTTAACGAACATCGAAAACAATGGAGCACCTTGGCAATTTGCACAAAGCGAGCGCTTAAATTGGGCAAACGAAGATTAAGAGAAGCAGCTAATTAAGCATAAAAAACTGACTATGAGAGTTCCTACAATGGCCGAGAAAATGGCAAATGGCGAATCACCTGACATTTTATTTTGGGTTGGTTGTGCTGGTAGTTTTGATGATCGCGCCAAAAAAATCACCAAGGCAATTGTGAAAATCTTGAATAAATGTCAAGTTGATTTCGCTGTACTTGGAACAGAAGAAAGTTGTTCTGGTGATCCAGCAAAACGTGCAGGAAACGAATTCACGTTTCAAATGCAGGCGATGATGAACATCGAAGTCATGAACGCTTACGAGGTTAAGAAAATTGTTACGGCATGTCCACATTGTTTCAATACGCTTAAAAACGAATATCCTGAACTTGGTGGAAATTATGAAGTCATTCACCACACACAACTAATTCAAGACTTAATTAACACAGGGAAGCTCATCCTTGAAGGAGGAGAAACCTTCAAAGGAAAGAAGATTACCTTCCACGATCCGTGTTATTTGGGACGTGCGAACGATGTGTATGAAGCACCGCGTTCCTTGATTGAAAAATTAGATGCTGAGTTAGTGGAAATGAAACGTTGCAAAACCAAAGGACTCTGTTGTGGAGCTGGAGGTGCACAAATGTTCAAAGAAGCAGAGAAAGGCAATAAAGAAATCAACGTAGAGCGTACAGAGGACGCATTAGAGACACAAGCGGAGATTATCGCGACTGGTTGTCCGTTTTGCAATACGATGATGACAGACGGCGTGAAAAACTTCGAAAAAGAAGGTGATGTGAAAGTAATGGATGTAGCCGAACTCATTGCACATGCAGCAGACTTATAATATCCCCTCTCACTTTCCCATGGATGCACGTTTGTGGGTCTTTGTTGGAGATCGCAAAATGTCAGCGACAGAAATTTCCTGGTTGAATGAATCACTCACTGAATTTGTTTCTTCCTGGCAAACACACGGTAAATCACTCGATGCAGTTGGATTCGTTTTACACGAAGCAGCACTTGTAATCGTTGCCAATGAAAATGCCGTGAAAGCATCCGGTTGTTCAATGGATAAAATCAATCACCTCGTAAAAGATGTTGGAAGTCAATTGTCCATGGATTTCTTCAATCGGATGAATGTACTACTACCGAATTCGAACGGAGACTATGAACTCTCTCGATTTGAGTTGGGTGCTAAAAACATGATTCATTCTGCGATGCAGCGATGGGAAGAATTAGCCTTGTTTTTATAAAACATCTCTTTGTTTTATCTTCAACCACAACTCCCTCACCCATTTCAACCAAACAAAAAATAGAATTGGAGCCACAATTACCACTAGTTTATTGTACTTCCATGCTGTCTGGAAATCAAAATGTAGGGCATGTTGAATTGCTCTAGTAATCCCACAGCCAAAACATTGTTTATCGAATAACAATACTGACAAACATAGGGACTGTCCTTGATCAAAAAAAGAAGCGGGTAATAACCATAGCACAATTGGCAAGATTATTAACCCGCTAAATAAGATGTATTTCAAAATTTATGTGTTTCTACCTACAATAATCAAGGCATGAATAATTCCAGGGATGCCACAAAGAAACGTCCACAAAATGTTTACTATAACAGCTGTAATATCCCAATCAGTCACAATACCTACAGCAATAAAAGGAAAGATAAAACATAGAAGATATAACAATACAACCGGCACATCATCACTTTTCTTTGCTGTTTTTACAGCCTTACGAAGTGCTTTCATTTCTTGTTTAGAAACTTGTTTTGCTTCATTGCTTTTTGGGCTATTTTGAATCGTTACGGCAGCCATTCCTTTGATGTCATTCGCAATACTTTTTACTTCGTTTTGAATTGGAGCTTCTTCAAGGGATGCCACGTCGTTTTGTGTCAATGTTGTTGTTGATTCCTCCGAAATAGCTTCGTACGTGCTTGATGTTGACACATTAGCTTTCGGCGCCTTAATCACTTGTGCTACTGCTATTTCCTCCTCTACTGAATTTACTTCAACATTTTTGTCTTTTTTAGAAATTCCATTCATGGCGTGCCATTGAACATTAAATCCGTTTCGATAAACTCTTTTTTCAACGGTACATGAAGCAACCAAAAATAAAATGGAAGCAGCTACTAGTAAAATCTTTTTCATACGTTTTGTTTTTTAGTTTACCTAAAGATAGAAAATATTTCTTTTCAATCGATTATTTATATTCAATATGTACTTGTCGCCCCACCAATTTGTTCGATGGGATGCCAAGTCGTTTTAATTTCCTGAAACAATGAGATGTAGGAAATTCCTTGTACATCTTCTTTCGTCCAATCGTCATTTTTCACGATAACGCGTTTTAAATTATCAATCGCGGAAAGCTGGGTGTTATTCTCCATTTCTGCATCCACATTCGAAAGGAAGAGTGCATTGACATCCATGTGTTCAGACAAGGTTGGAAGCATCTCGTCTGCCGATCCCGTCAAAATATTTACAACTCCCGCAGGCAAATCAGATGTTTCAAGAACTTCCGCAAATGTAATTGCGCAAAGTGGCAACTGCTCCGAAGCGATTAACACCACACTATTTCCACCGGCAATTACGGGCATCAATTGAGAAACGAATCCAATCAATCCGGTACTTTGTTCTGCTAAAATTCCAACCACACCAGTAGGTTCAACTACAGAAAAATTAAAATGGGAGGAATTCACTGGGTTAACGGTACTTAAAATCTGCTGGTATTTATCGCACCATCCGGCATAATAAACAATTCTATCGATGCATAACTGAATTTCATTCTTTGCAATTTCAAGACTCTGTCCCTGTTGTGTTAGTTCTTCTAAAAATTGTGCTTTGCGTCCCTCCAACATTTCTGCCATGCGATATAAAATTTGTCCACGGTTAAATGCGCTACGCTCAGACCACGATCCAAATGCTTTACGAGCAGCTTGAACGGCGTTACGGATATCTTTTTTAGATGACTGACAAACATTTGCTATTGGATTTCCTTCTGCATCATTTACCACGTAGGTTCTTCCTGACTCCGTTCGTGGGAATTGGCCGTTGATGTAGATTTTGTAGGTTTTTAATATGTTCATGTTAATGTGCTAATTTATCAATGTGCTAATTTATCAATGTGCTAATTTATCAATGTGCTAATTATTCAATGTGCTAGTTTATCAATGTGCTAATGTGCTTCCGCCGCGGCGGAGTGCTAATTTTATTTCAAATATGCTTCGAGACCGTGGAGTCCGCCTTCGCGGCCGAAGCCGCTTTCTTTGTAGCCACCGAATGGAGAAGCTGGATCGAACTTATTGTACGTATTGGCCCAAATGACTCCTGCGCGAAGTTTCGATGTGAGGTTAAAGATGCGTGATCCTTTATCGGTCCAAACACCTGCAGCGAGTCCGTATGGAGAATTGTTCGCTTTTTGAATCACCTCATCAATTGTACGAAAGGTTTGTATGGTTAATACTGGTCCGAAAATTTCTTCTTGTGAAATGACGCTGGACTGTGCTACATTGGTAAAAATTGTTGGACGACAATAGAATCCTTTAGAAGGTATTTCACATTCCACTTGAAACATGTCCGCTCCTTCGTTTATTCCAATGTTGATGTATTTTTCAATGGTGCTTAATTGCTCCTTTGAGTTTATGGCGCCTACATCTGTATTTTTATCTAGCGGATTACCGACATACAAACTTTGCATGCGTTGTTTCAATTTCCGAATAACTTCCTCTGCTATCGACTCCTGCACATATAAGCGTGAACCCGCACAGCACACATGTCCTTGATTGAAAAATATTCCATTCACAATTCCTTCGACAGCTTGATCTATTGGAGCATCCTCTAATATAATGTTCGCTGATTTTCCGCCTAATTCTAAACTTACTCTTTTCGCTGTTCCGATAACTGATTTTTGAATCAATTTACCCACTGCCGTTGAACCTGTGAAGGCAATTTTATCAATGTCTGGGTGATTGACAATCGCAGCGCCAGTATCACCGTGTCCTGTAATGATGTTTACCACTCCTGCTGGCAATCCTGATTGTTCAATAATTTCCGCTAATTTCAATGCGGTTAAGGAAGTAGTTTCTGCCGGTTTCAACACCACCGTATTTCCAGCGGCTAATGCAGGTGCAATTTTCCATGCTGCCATCAATAAAGGAAAATTCCATGGTATGATTTGTCCTGCGACACCAAGCGATTGAATCATTCTATTTGGAAAAGCATCTTGTAATTTATCCGCCCACCCGGCATAATAGAAAAAGTGGTTACATGCTAATGGTACATCAATGTCACGCGATTCGCGAATTGGCTTTCCTCCATCTAAGGTTTCAATTACGGCTAGTTCACGGGCATGTTCTTGCATTAATCGGGCGATGCGAAAAATGTATTTAGCGCGTTCGGAAGACTTCATTTTGGACCAAACTTCCACGTAGGCTTTGCGTGCTGCTTTTACGGCAAGGTCTACATCGGCATCAGAAGCCCAAGCGATTTCTGCCAATTTCTCTTCATTTGAGGGATTAATCGTGTCAAAATACCGATTATTGGATGGCTTCACCCATTTTCCATCAATGAAAAGATCGTATTTTTCTTTAAGCTGAATATGTGAAGTCCCTTCTAAAGAGGGTGCATATTCCCAGTTATTGTTTGATTCTGTCATAATTAATCGATCGTAAAATAATCAGCTGATTGATATTTACCTGTCACTTGTTTCATGTATTGCATCAAGACATCATTCGCAAGGCTGCTTGCCCCAAAACGAAACCATTCATTTGTTAACCAAGCTTCTCCAAGAATTTCTTTGACCATCACTAAATTGTGTAGTGCTAACTTAGAAGTGGAAATTCCTCCAGCAGGTTTCATTCCAATCATCACTCCTGTTCGGTCAAAGTGATCTCGAATGGCCATTAACATCGTGTAGGTTACTTGCATGGTAGCAGCCGGTTGAATTTTCCCAGTGGATGTTTTAATGAAATCTGCTCCTGCATGGATGGCGATATCACTCGCTCGACGCACTTGATCTAGTGTTGCCAACTCACCCGTTTCCAAAATTACCTTCAAGCGTTTGCTGCCACAAATTTCTTTGATGGTCGCAATTTCGTCGAAAACAAAATTGTATTCTCCTGCCAAAAACTTCCCGCGCGAGATAACCATATCGATCTCATCAGCTCCTGCATCGATGGCAAATTGTGTGTCCATTTTTTTCACTTCAAATGGCGCTTGTCCCGAAGGAAATGCCGTGGAAACAGAAGCAATTTTAATGGTGCTATCCTTCAGTGCTTCTCTGGCGACTGAAACCATACTTGGATACACACATACCGCAGCAACGGTTGGTAATCCTTCCTGGAAATCATTTAAATGCTGTGCTTTATAACACATTTGGCGCACCTTATTCGGTGTATCCTTTCCTTCAAGAGTTGTTAAATCAATCATGGAAAGTACCATGGAAAGTCCCTTCATTTTAGATGGACCTTTAATAATTCTTGTTTGAAATCTTGATACGCGTTATTATACTCAGACCTTGTAAATTGTTGGTGTTTGTGGAATTTCAGAATAAAGAGATTTTTGAGCTTTCATACGTAATTACAATC
>CAIRMS010000225.1 GCA_903879765.1 uncultured Flavobacteriales bacterium | reverse complement strand
TGTCAATATTTAGCTCTATTAGATTCATATGTGTAAAGATAGAAGTTTTTCAGTTTGTATGAAAAAGTAGAGTTTTTCTGCACAGATGACTTTTTAACTCTGTACCGCTGGACTTACAATCCAACTGAAACCAAACCCACGAAGTGAACATAGTTTTTCCTTTTTTCTTTTTCCTTCCACTTTTTGGCTTGATCATCGAAAAACAAACCTCCAACATCGGACATCGAACATCGATCATCGGACATCGGACATCGGACATCGGACATCGTTTTGATTTACAAGAACTTTTCGTAATATTGCATATCGCGATACGCAATATAAAACAATGAAAACACAAAATTATCAACTTAAACCACAGGATATTGTCCTACTATTAAAATTAGTGGTTGACAACAATCCTACCTGGAATCAAAAACCTATTTCAGCAGCGCTTTGTATGAGTCAATCTGAAATAAGTCAAGCAGTTTCACGTTGTAAGTTTGCAGGACTTTTATCACCTGACGGAAAAACGGTTATGAAAAACAACTTGTTCGACTTACTTCAATATGGCATTCGCTTCATTTTTGCCCAACACCCTGGACCAGTGGTACGAGGTATTCCAACCTCACATTCGGCAGATCCGTTGCGCAGTGAAATCCAAAGTGACGAGCTGTTTGTTTGGCCCTATGCCAATGGCACAGCGAGAGGACATAGTATTGCACCGCTTTATCCTTCGGTTCCGGCTGCCGCAATGAAAGATTCTGCACTTCATGAAATTCTTGCTTTGGTGGATGCACTTCGCGTCGGGAGAAGTAGGGAAAAGGATTTGGCTTTGATTCATTTAAAAGAACGCTTCGATTATGGAAAACAAAATCATTAATCTCCATGTAGTAGCCGAAATTGCGAAGGCATTAAAAGAGATGAATGAACAAATTGTATTCGTTGGTGGTGCTGTTGTTAGTCTGTATACTGATGACCCTGCAGCAGATGAAATCAGACCAACAAAAGATGTTGACCTAACATTGCACATTGTTAACTTAAGCCATTGGGAAGAAATTACACAGCAACTTGGAAGACTTGGGTTTAATCCTGATCCATATGGACAAGCTATTTGTAGTTTCAAATATAAAGATATACCCGTAGATATTATGGCCGCGGAAGACGGTCCGTTTGGACCTGCCAATTCTTGGTATAAAGTAGGCTTCGAAAACATACAAATTACTTCGGCTTTAAATCAAAAGATTCAGATTTTCTCTGCCCCCTGTTATCTTGCCACTAAATTCGAGGCTTTTCATAGCCGGGGTTCAGATTACCGAAGCAGTCATGACATTGAAGACATTATCTACATTATTGATAATCGAATCAATATCGTTTCTGAAATGAAAAAAGATAATCCGCTAGTATCAGATTATGTCCGATCTCAACTTCAACTGATCAAAGAAAAAGGACTACTTCAAGAGGTACTTGTTTCACACATTCACCCAATTATGTTAAGTGAAAGAATGCCGATGGTAGAAATGAAAATAGAAGCGATTTTAACTTCATAACGGACTAAATTCCTGAAGGATACACTTAGCTCTGTTCAGTATTCGAATCTACCCGATTTATCATCTTAAAAATACAAAACCATGCACCGCTGGATTTACAATCCTACTGATACCAAACCCAAAAAGTGAACATTTTTTTCCTTTTCTCTTCCACTTTTTGGCTTGTTCATCGAAAAACCGAAAAACAAACCTCCAACATCGGACATCGGAAAACGAACAACGAACAACGAACAACGAAAAACGGAAAACGAAAATCGGACATCGAAAAACAAACCTACTCCTCCACCAACACCGCCTCCAAATTACTCATCACCAAACTCTTATTCACTTCTGGATCGTACTTCAAGCTAAACAAGTCCTTTCCTTCGCTGTATTCGAAATGATGAGTCAAGGTATTTGCACAATACAAGAAATACAAATCGTAGCCTTCACGTGCGCGTTTCGCGTGGACCACATACATGTAGCGATCGTCAGAGGGATTCACAAAATAAGCGGCGAAAAAGAGGTTTTTTCCTTTGTTAAACAACAAGTTCTCGGAAGGAAAACGGTGGGCTTTAATTACAGACAGAACCGTTTTTTTGACATCTGCTTCTTTGTCTAAGTGGATGAAGTAATTTCCAGCGCCTATTTGAATGTAATTATCTTCCATTAATTGGAATTGGTACTGAGCAAACAGTGGACTTCCCATGACCCATAGAAATCCAACTAAAATGATGTTCGTTTTCATGTGTATTGATTTTAAGTGGTTCTTATTTCTTTTTCTTACTTCCATTCGGTGAAACGTCCATGATACTTGGATCGTAAATCACTGAAATGCGTGCATCTGGCTCTGTGATATCGTAGAAATAGCGGTATCGCTTTTCCATATAGTAGCAAAACACATGGTATCCAGCGATGTTATTTTTACTGCCACTGATGCAATGAATGATGTAAACAAATTCAGTGTTTTGAGGATCTTGAATCGCTGCATTTAAAAATAAATTGGCGCCTTTTTGAAACGCTACATCACCTTTTAAATTATTATCGTTCAAGATCTCCGAAATGTGCCGCTTGACATCCACTTCCCTGATGGTGAATAAATAAAAATTTCCTTTTCCGAATTCTTCGAAACGTTGCATGGACTTCCACTGCGCATTCGCCCAGTTTGACAAGACCAAACATATGACAAGTAACTTTTTCATCTAGTTTGTTTTTGAGGGTGAATAAAAAGAGAAGCTTCTTTTTGATAATGTCATGAAGCTGTATTGGTTACATGAGTGGAAATAAATAATATTACCCTTGTTTTGTTACATATATTTAGTTTTTTACCCTTGTTTTGTTACAAATATTTCGCTTTTTTACCCTTGTTTTGTTACATTTTTTGATAATATTACCCTTGTTTTGTTACATATATTTTGTTTTTTTACCCTTGTTTTGTTACATTTGACATTCATATGAATGAAGAATGAACATAGAAAGACACGTTTTAAAGGAACTATTGAACTGGAAAACCACATCCGATAGGAAGCCCTTAATTTTAAGAGGAGCAAGACAGGTTGGGAAAACGACGCTTATTCATCAATTTGCGAAAAGCTACAAAAATAAGATCCTACTTAACTTAGAAATGACCGAAGACAGAAGGGTTTTTACAGATTTCGATCATGTAAAGAATGTCGTTGAATCATTATTTATCTCACATAACATTCCAACATCCGAAAAACGAGATACACTTATTTTTATAGATGAAATTCAGGAATCCCCAGAGGCGATAGCCATGTTGCGTTATTTCTATGAGAAAGAACCGGACATTCATATTGTTGCTGCAGGATCACTGCTCGAACATACGATGCGAAAAGTGAATAGTTTTCCAGTAGGGAGGGTAAATATGTTGTATATGTTTCCCGTAAATTATCCTGAATTCCTTGGTGCCAATAAAAAAACTGCCGCCCTGGAGCAGCTAAATACAGTTCCCATCAATAAAGTTGCACATCAAACTTTATTAGATTTATTCAATCGCTACGCCATTATTGGCGGAATGCCTGAAGTTGTTCGGGAATATGTTAAATCACAGAGTATTGCTGATTTGACTTCCATTTACGAAAGCATCTGGGAATCGTATAAAGAAGATGTTGTTAAATATGCAGCAAATAATTCAGAAGCTCGAATCATCAGACACATCATGTCTACTGCTCATCTGGGTTTGGATTCACGCATTAAATTTCAAAATTTCGGCAATTCGAATTACCGTTCAAGGGAAATCGGTGAAGCATTTCGAAATCTTGATGACGCCAAGGTAATCCAACTCATTTACCCAACAACCGATACATCCCCTCCTATTCTACCGGATCTTAAAAAAGCTCCAAGACTTCAATTTCTAGACACTGGACTATTGAATTATGAATTAAACATTCAAGCTGAAATGCTTGCGATGGAAGATCTGAATCATGCGTACAAAGGAGCAATCATTCCACATTTAATTGCACAGGAACTAATATCAATAAATACCCTGAAAGCAGTAAAACCGATATTTTGGGTACGCGAAAAAACCCAATCTTCAGCTGAAGTAGACCTGGTTGTTCAATTCAACAAAATGGTCATTCCCATTGAGATAAAATCAGGAAAAGAAGGCAAACTGAAATCACTGCATCAATTTGTAGAAGAATCAGCTCATCCATATGCTGTTAGAATGTACGCGGGTACGTTTAGCATCGAAGAACATTCAACAAAAAGTGGTAAAAAATACTATTTAATGAATATGCCGTATTACTTGTCCACCAAACTCACTGAATATTTAAGTTATTTCGTTTCTAATTATAATTGATTTAAAGGAGGTCAAATAAACTTCAAAGATGATTGCATATCGAACCTCGTTTGACTACTTGACCATCACGAATAATACGATTCTTATTTTGTTGCAATTTTAGCTTCCCACAAGCGGATGTGGTTCTCATCCCCTGAAACTTGTAGTATGCGCTTGTTCGAATGTGCCACTGCAACCGATTTTCCATCTTGAATTTGAAACGAGCGGTTTCCATCGTTGGGGGAAGATCCTTCTGAGAAAGATGCCCACCATTCCTTCGTACGTGCTTCCGCGCACCAGAAGAGCAACATGGGAGCGCCGAACATTAATTTGCGGGAAATCCACGCATTGAAACCTCCCGAATTTAAACGCCAAGCACCAAAGAATATCTTTAAAAGATTGCGTATCTTACCGTGAATTGTTGTATATTTATTTACTTTTTCACGGTATGTTAAACAAGGAGAATGATCAACCAAACAACAAAAGACAAAATTGAGGCTTTGTTCCAACAGTATCAAGCGTTGGCCAAGGAGCATGAAGCTATCTTAAAGGAAATCACTCTAGCTGAAATTCCTGAGTTGGTTTACAACTCGAACGCGATTGAAAACTCCACACTTTCCTTGGAGGACACAGAAAAGATTCTTTCCGGAGGTCAATTAACTGGAAAAGTCCATGTGCGGGAAGTGTTCGAAGCTCAAAACCTAGCAAAACTGACCAAGAACCTACTTGAGAATCCCGCTTCATCCTTGAACATCAAAGGCATGTTAGCCTTACATAAAAGCTTACTGCGCAACATCGACGATTCCATTGCTGGAAGATTTCGAGCTGGAAAAGAATGGGTGCGTGTCGGTAATCACCTCGGAGCAAATCCGCAGTTTGTCCCAACACTCACACAAACCTTAGTCGATGAATACAAGCAACAAAAAGTCAGCTACTTTCTAGATTCCATCGCCTATTTTCATGCCGAGTTTGAAACCATCCATCCCTTCGTCGACGGCAATGGACGCATTGGCAGAGTATTGATCAACCTTCAACTCATGAAACTTGGCTTCCCTCCCATTATCATTCAAAACAAAAGTAAACACAGCGAATACTATCCGCTCTTCACACGGTATCAGTCCACCTTGAAATTTGATGGATTCACCGAACTTTTTGCCCTGCTTTTGCTTGAATCACTCCACAAACGCATTACCATTCTTACCACGAAGAAAATCGTTCCACTATCGCAATGGGCAGCCCAACGATCAATCAAAGCCAACATTGCAGCGAATAAAGCCAAGCGTCAAACAATTCCTGCGTTTCGCATGCGCGAAAAATGGATGATTGGGGAGGAGTTTGGGGGGTGAATAATTTGCTTTCATGAATAGAACTACAGAGCCACTTATGGAGTTGCGGATCGAATCAGTTTAATATCCATTTTAGTTTAAAAGGAAAAATGTTATTGTATACATTTCAGTATAGTAACATTCAGTTCATTAAAGTTTTTTAATTTATACTGGAAATCTCCTTTGCTACTACTGCTAATAGGAAAGCTAAAGATGTCAGTATGTTTTTGAAGAATTTTTGTTGAATTAATTAATTGGTAAGAGTAAGATAATCCTCTTTAAGATGATATTTATACTAATTCAATTTTAATTCAGCTTGATAAATCACCCCCATTAATTTAGTGATTTTTTCAACATTAAAAAAAGGTGAATTATCTTTAAAATCAATCACTTCTTGAAAAATGAGCTTGCTAACTGAATGTTTTGAGTATTCATTCACATGATTGAATTGCTCCATTGAATAGGTTGAAATGCAAATAAAGTAGCCTTGAATAAGATAAAATGAATTAAAAACACCATCCAAAAATTCAGGTGTTTCAACGTCAAATGAATCAAGATAGAGACAATTTATATTGCTGAGTTTCCTGTCATCTATTGTGAATTTTTTATATCGTATTGATAATTCTTTAATTGCTACTTTGATTGTGCTTTTATTGACGTTTAATTGAATGGATTTTTGAATCTTATCCGCCAACTTATCTTCCATCTCATCAAAAGGCATTCCTTCAATTTCCAGTAAATTATCAATTACGAACCAAACTGCTAAAGCCTTCACAAGTTCTGGAACATTAATATTGGAACCATTTAAGAACACTAAGGGTGAATTTAATGGGAAATCGTTCAAATTAGCTTTTATACCACTTTGAAATTTATTAAAATCCAAGTCATCCAAATGATTAAGAAACTGTGCACAAAAGTGACCATGTTGTTCAAGAAACTTTTCTTGATGACTCACAAAATGTTTTCGGAATAGATTGTTAAAAAATCCCATATGAATCAATTAATTAATGTTTTCTAAATTATACAATTTAGTTGAAAATGGAAAATTATTACTTTTCATTTCCTTGATTAGTTGAATCATTGAAGTATACGAATTTGAGATTTCTCCTAATTGCATCATCTTTTCCTCAGCATACGCATATAATTCAGGGTTATCTATAAATTGTTCCGGATGTATTTCTCTTTTGAGAATTTTGAAGAGTTCTTTGGATTTCGTGATGTCTTTAAACAAATCAGCACCAGATCCCAAGGGTCCCTCTTGTCTGATTTGTTCTAATTCTGCATTCTTGCGTTTTTTGATTTTTTTTATAAATAAAAATCCTAATACAAGATTTAAAATTACACTTGCGATTAAATATATTTTCATGATAGATAAATGTTATTTTGTAATCTCCACTGAAGACCAGAGGAGGAGTCTTGTGGGTGTACTTCAAGTGTATCCCAGCCTAATGCTATCATTGTTCTAATAATCATTGGATTTCCAATAATTGACTTACCTATCGAGATTACTTCATCTCTACTTAATGGACGCCCTCCATCTGCTTTAATTCTGAAACCCCCAGCCATAAATCGTGAAAATGAATGTCTATAATCAGAATTACCATAAGATGTCGATGCTTTTAACAGTATGTCAGTTTGTCCAGTAACATATGCACGTTTTGCCTCGTAATTAAAGTCCTTTAAAAATACTTGTCGGTCATTTCTTTCCTGAAACCATCCCAACATTAAATTCCATAAATTCATTTGATGTTGTATTCGTTTTTGCTTTTATTAACTAAGCTGTTTGATTTTAAACT
>CAIRMS010000224.1 GCA_903879765.1 uncultured Flavobacteriales bacterium | reverse complement strand
CTCCAGCTTGAAGAACATTCCCCATAAATACTTCATCAATGATGTGCGCATCTACGTTTCCTTTTTCTAGTGCTCCCTTGATTGCAACAGAACCTAATTGGGTTGCTGGAATGCTTGATAGGCCGCCCATGAATGCTCCCATTGGAGTTCTTGCTGCAGCAATGATGTAAACTGTTTTAGACATAAGATTGAAAATTTTCACGAAATTACGGAATCCTTTTTGAAATTGTTTTTAACGCAAAAGAAATCTTGACATTTCCGGAATTGTCCTTATTTTTGGAGTCATGCATTTACTCTCTGATTTTTCGCTCTGGTGGCTTCTTCCAATAGGAATTGTTTCCTTTATCATGACCGTTTTCTATTACAGAAATGTTTCCTGGTTAAACGAATTATCAAGCTGGAAGAAGAACCTAGTTAAATCATTGCGTTTTTCCTCTCTTTTTTTAATCGGATTACTGCTTTTGGGACTTGTTTTTGAAGCAACGCATTTCAGAGACGAGAAACCTATTTTTATCAGCTTGATTGACAATTCATCATCGATGAAGAATTTTAAGGATAGCTCAACGATTGCCAAAAACCTTGAAAAGTACCGTGCGGAATTAAAAGAGCGTTACGAAGATCAATTTGAATTAATCGAATGGACCATCGGAAGTCAGCAAGGAAATGGAAAAGTAGACTTTTCAGAAAAGTCATCCAATCTTGAATTGGGATTTGAATCCATTATCTCTCAATTTTACAACCGCAATGTCGGTGGAGTGGCATTGATTTCTGATGGAAACTATAATGTTGGATCCAACCCAAGTTATGCAGCTGAAAAATTAAATTTAACACCGATTTTTTCCCTTTCTGTGGGTGACACCACGCCAAAAAGAGATCACTTCATTAAAAATGTTTCTGCCAATGATCTGGCATATTTAAACAATGACTTTCCTGTTGAAGTGGACATTGAAGCATTTAAACTTGGTGGAAAAAGTGCTGTTGTAAGTATTTTGAAAAATGGTGCTACTGTTGCGAGTCAAAAAGTCACTTACGACACTCAAAAAAAGTCCTTTAAACAACTAGATTTCCAGTTAAAAGCTGATAAAGTTGGCGTTCAGTCTTATACCGTTGCTGTTTCAAACATAGCTGGTGAATATTCCATCAAAAACAACCGTCGAAATTTCTACATTGAAGTGGTGGACGCTCGAAGTAAAATTTTGTTGATCTCTGCAGCGCCGCATCCTGATATGAGTGCATTTAAAGATGTCTTGGAACGAAATGAGAATTATGAAGTAAAGAGTTTACTACTAAAAGATTGGGATCAAAACATCAATAAAGTTGATTTGGTTATTTGGCATGAACCTGGAATTCAATTTGACCCAGCACAACACCAACGCTTACGATCAGCTGGCATTCCGATTTTGTATGTCCTTGGTCAGCAAACAGATGCAGCTGAAATTTCTAAATTATCCATCGGTTTAAAATCCAATAGTTCAAGTCAAAGTGAAGAGTTAGAGCCTACTTTTAACAGTGGATTTAATGCATTCGAGTTATCCGAAGCTTGCAAGACTTCCATTGACTTTCTCCCGCCTCTTACAGCGAAGTTTGGAGCCATTAAGGTTGATCCTAGTGCTGAAATTTTATTGTATCAACGCATTGGTCAAATCAAAAAAAATGACCCTTTGCTTTTCTTTTCCAAAGGTGAAAAGGTGAAGAATGGAGTCATTTTCGGTGAAGGAATCTGGCGATGGAGATTGAATGATTTTATTCGTCACCAAAACCATGATGTATTCAATGAATTCATTGGGAAAATAGCGAATTACTTGATGGTGAAAAACCAAGGAATGGGCTTACGTGTTCAACTTCCTAAACGTATGAATAGTGAGGAAGAACTGATTGTAACTGCTTCTTTTTACAATGCTTCCATGGAGCCAATTACAAGTCCAAAAATTGATTTCATTCTAACAAGCGACAAAGGAAAACAGTACAAATCTCAATTTGCGGTTGCTGGAAGTGTCTATAAATTGAATCAAGGAAAATTAAATCCGGGCAAGTACAATTGGAAAGCGAGCACGACCTTCAATGGCAAAAAATACATGAAATCTGGTGTCTTCATTGTGGAAGAAATTCAATTGGAAAAACTTGAATCCTTTGCCAATCACAGCACATTAAAACAATTATCGAAGCAATCAAATGGATCATTTCATTCCCTTTCCTCCTACCGCAAAATGTTAGATGAATTAGCAAAACGTAATGACATTGCGACAGTGACATACGAAGACCACACTTTTGATGATTTACTCGATTATTTCATCGCTTTTGTCTTGCTTTTCTTATTATTGGCAGGGGAATGGTTCCTTAGAAGGTATTTTGGCTCATATTAATCTTCGCAAAATGAAGCAACTAGTTTACTTTTTATTGTTTATTCTGCCACTGACTTCTTGTGCGCAGCAGTACCGAGATGGTGACATCATCTTTCAATCCTCGCCATCACGCCAAAGTGCCGCCATTGAAGAAGCAACTCGATCACCTTACTCCCATTGCGGAATCATTTTTTACGAAAACAATGTTGCGTATGTTTATGAAGCGGTACAACCCGTTGGAAAGCGACGTTTGGACGAATGGATTGAAAGTGGTGTAAATGGTGACTTCATTGTTAAACGACTGAAAGACACCCTTCTCTTAACTGAAAGTGGAAGAAAGGCCTTAAAATCCTATGCGATCAAACAATTCGGCAAAAATTACGATGGTAAATTCAATTGGTCGGATAAAGAAATGTACTGTTCAGAATTAGTATACAAAGGATACTGGAATGCTTGTCAAATTAAATTAGCGAATCCAAAAGCATTGAGGGAATTTAACATCGATGGTCCAATCGTGCGTAAAATCATGAAGGAACGTTACGGAAATGATATTCCTTATGATGAACCCATGATTTCTCCAGATCAACTGGTAAATTCAAATCTATTGAGAACTGTCAACTAAAAAAAGCGCTAAATTTAGGCCATGAATTTAAATTTTCAATGCAAACACTTTAATGAGCTCAGTGTCGTTGAGTTTCATGACATCGTCGCTGTAAGACTTAAAACTTTTGTCGTTGAACAAAATTGCATTTACCAAGACCTTGACGGCAAGGACAAAAAATGCTACCATTTAATATGTCGCGATGGAATGGGAAACATTGTTGCCACAGCAAGAATTCTACCTCCCGGAATATCCTATGGAGAAGTTTCTATTGGACGGGTTGT